>CAYRMV010000320.1:0-1517 GCA_964425255.1 uncultured Flavobacteriales bacterium | reverse complement strand
TGAAGAAATTAATAAAAATTCAGAAAAGAATTGTTGTATTATTTGACGAATTATAAAGTCTTCTTGGCATAAAACACTATAAAATTTTTTTGTAGCATACCAATTCGATAAGTGTTTTTCCGGTAATATTAATCGAAACCCTTTTGGATGTATTTTTTGTCCCACAGCTATAGTGTAATTTTTTAAATTTAAATGTCAATTTCGTGAACAATGATTGTTAAATGTGACATCTTTTTTTGAATGGGATACGCTTTTCCTTTAGCACGCGCAGCAATACGTTTTAAGCGTGATCCTTTTGTAACAAACGCATTAGTTACAATTATATTATCTTTGTTAACTTTTGCTTGATTTACTAAATTTGATACTGCTGAATACAAAACTTTCCAAATAATAATTCGTTTTTTATAAGAAAGATTTTTTAAAATAGACAAGCTTTCCTTATAAGTTTTTCCACAAATTTTAGATACAACAGGTATTAATTTTTTAGGAGATATATGAATATGGCGAGCAATAGCACGTGCACTTTTATTCATGTTAACGTTTGATTTTGCGTTCTTGTTTTTTATGTGAACGAAATGTTCGCGTTGGTATAAATTCTCCAAGTTTATGACCAACTAATAAATTTGATATGTATAAAGGAATATGCTTTTTACCGTTATAAACTGAAATCGTATGCCCTATCATACTAGGTAAAATTGTTGACGAACGGGACCAAGTTTTAATAACTTGTTTTTTGCTTTGTTTATTTAAAAGTTCTACTTTTTTTAAAAGATGATAAGCAATAAAAGGACCTTTATGCGTAGATCTTGCCATAGTTTTATTTAATTCTTTTACTTATGTTGATGTAATATATAAATATTTGACTTTTTTCTTTTTTGACGCGTTTTAACTCCTAATGTCGGTTTTCCCCAAGGCGTAACAGGATGTTTTTTCCCTATAGGACTACGTCCTTCACCTCCACCATGAGGATGATCAATTGGATTCATAGCTGAACCACGTACAGTAGGTCGAATACCTTTCCAACGATTTCTTCCAGCTTTTCCAATTGTAATTTTATTAGTATCAAGATTTCCTAATTGTCCAATTGTAGCGTAACAGCTCTTTTGAAATAAACGAATTTCTTTTGAAGATAAACGAACTGCAACTAAGTCTTTATCCTTAGCTAAAATTTTGGCACAAGTTCCTGCAGAGCGAATTAACTGTCCTCCACGACCAGGATACAACTCAATATTATGAATACTTGTTCCTAAGGGTATGAACTCTAGAGGAAGTGAATTTCCAAGAGAAATTGGAACGTTTTTACCAGAAAGAACAGTATCACCTATTTGTAATGATTCTGGATGTAATATATAACGTTTCTCTCCGTCTTCATAATTAATTAATGCAATATTTGTTGTGCGATTAGGATCATATTCAATACTAACAACTTTGCCTAAGATGTTAAATTTATTACGTTTAAAATCAATTGTTCTATATAATCGTTTATGTCCTGCACCTTTATGTCTAATAGTTAAACG
>CAYRMV010000319.1:0-1534 GCA_964425255.1 uncultured Flavobacteriales bacterium | reverse complement strand
AGCAACTGCAGCTTTAATATGTGGATGTGGATCGTAACCTTCAAGTTTGAAGTCTTCGAATTTAAAATCAAAAATAGATTTCACATCAGGATTAATCTGCATGATTGGAAGCTTACGACAATCGCGCGAGAGCTGTAGGCGCGCTTGATCCACATGATTTAAATACAAGTGAGCATCTCCCATGGTATGGACGAAATCTCCTGGTTTTAAACCCGTCACTTGTGCCACCATCATGGTTAAAAGCGCATAGGAAGCAATATTAAATGGCACACCTAAAAAGATATCGGCCGAACGCTGATACAACTGACAAGAGAGTCTGCCGTTAGCAACATAAAATTGAAAGAAAGCATGACATGGAGGAAGCGCCATATTTTCAATATCGGCCACGTTCCAAGCGCTGACGATTAAGCGACGTGAATCGGGATTTTTTTTAATTTGTTCGATGATATTAGCGATCTGATCAATGGTTTCACCATTGGCCCCTCTCCAAGATCTCCACTGCACGCCATAGACGGGTCCAAGGTTTCCTTCTTCGTCGGCCCATTCATCCCAAATCGAAACTCCGTTCTCTTTAAGATACTGGATATTGCTCTCACCCTTTAAAAACCATAACAGCTCATGAATAATTGATTTTAAATGCAGTTTTTTGGTGGTGACCAGCGGAAAACCTTCCTCTAAATTATAGCGGGCCTGGTAACCAAAAACTGACAAAGTTCCGGTTCCGGTACGGTCTTCTTTTTTGGTTCCGTGCTCTAAAACATGGGACATTAAATCGTGATACTGTTTCATGAATACTCTCCGGGCCAATGCTTGTGTGTGTGTTGCGCTAAGTTTTAACATGTTAAAAGCTACACTTCAATTAAATCAAAGCGCCTAAGAACTGTCTGGCCCATGAAACACCAATGTTAGGTCATAATAGAAAAAAACCACTTAACACTTAAAAAATGGGGATTATATGAGCGGATATCCAAAAATATTTACTGCAAACAGCGCAGCAAAAGCTGGAATTCAAACTTCGTGGATCACTAGTTGCCAAACCACCACTGAAACCATCACACTCGCGATCCCTAAAGAATTTGAAGGCCCAGGGCTTCATCATTCGCCTGAAGATCTCTATGCCGAAGCATTATTAAACTGTTTTGTCGCCACCTTTAAATTTGCCGCTGAGAAATCGGCCCTTACCTTCACAGATCTCAATGCCGAATGTCGCCTAATCGTCGATCTCAACGAATCAAAAGCTCCATGGATGAAAGAGGCGCACTTTACCATTCACATAAATGGGATTGAGAAGCTTGATCGCGCCCAAAGATTAGTGGAGAAAGTGAAACAAAACTGTTTAATTTTAAATTCCGTGGCCACGCATAAATTTTTTGAGATTTATTTAAACGGCGAAAAAGCTTAAGCCGATTTCACTGCTCAAGAATTTCCTAAAAAGTATAAAAAATCTTCCCGTAAGAAGTCATTCTCTATTATGCTTAGAGATAAGATTATTTTAACTTTTTTTTAGGATATTTCATGAGAACCATTACCGGAT
>CAYRMV010000318.1:0-1534 GCA_964425255.1 uncultured Flavobacteriales bacterium | reverse complement strand
AATGTACTTGCATAAACTGCTACTGGCGAAAAATGTACTTGCATAAACTGCTACTAGTGAAAAATGTACTTGCATAAACTGCTACTGGCGAAAAATGTACTTGCATAAACTGCTACTGGTGAAAAATGTACTTGCATAAACTGCTACTGGTGAAAAATGTACTTGTATAAACTGCTACTAGTGAAAAATGTACTTGCATAAACTGCTACTGGTGAAAGACAATAAAAACAGATATATGCTAATTGCTTAAGAGGAGGACGGCGATAGAGGAGAGTGGAGTATTGAAGCCTTGCTCCAAATTTGAATGGTCTGCCTTTGAATGGTCTGCCTTTGAATGGTCTACCTTTGAATTAAATCTAAGTGCCTTGTGATTGGTGATTAATTTTAATTTTGTAAATTGAAAAAGCGAATAGGGGAGTGATTAGAAAAGCCTTGCTCCAAATTCTTGACTTAGATTCTTTCTTTGCCAAGGAATCTTTGGGAACATTTTATTCTGGTGCATCCAGTTTAACTTGACATGCCATCTGTCGTGCTGTCTGGAATCCATTACAGCAAGATTTTTTATCCTGTTATCCCAAGGCTTCCCGTTAATATGATGAACCACTTCGTTTTTTAAAAGCTTTCTTCCCATTGCTTTTTCTGCAATTTTTCGATGCTCGTATTCGCCATCCTCAAGAATGACATATCCACCTTGATTTCTTTTTTTAGTTCGTTGTTGAACTGGATAAACAACGCTTTCAAAAAAACCAACTGCGATAAAAAGTAGAACTAGGGCCGTAAAGGCATACAAAATATATACCATGGGTGAATCATATCCACCTTATATATGGTAGTACTTTCGTTTTTGGTAGCCCTTTCACGAATGGTAGTACTTTCGTTTTTGGTAGCCCTTTCACGAATGGTAGTACTTTCGTTTCTGGTAGCCCTTTCACGAATGGTAGTACTTTCGTTTCTGGTAGCCCTTTCATAAATGGTAGTACTCCCATCTTTTATAAGTATCTAATTTTACTTACTTAATGGGAATTGGAAAAGGAAATTAGATAATGAGGGCTTCTCTTTGTAAGCGGACTTCTCTGAGTAAGTGGACTTCTCTAGGTAAGTAGGCTTCTCTTTGTAAGTGGGCTTCTCTTTGTAAGTGGGCTTCTCTTTGTAAGTGGGCTTCTCTAGGTAAGCGGACTTCTCTAAGTAAGGTAAATAAAAACGGGTAGATGGTGAGATTTCGGTTATGTGCGTGGGCCTATTGTTGATTGATAGGGGAGAGGGGTTAGAATAGCCTTGCTCCAAATTCTTGACTTAGATTCTTTCTTTGCCAAGGAATCTTTGGGAACATTTTCTTCTGGTGCATCCAATTTAATTTGTCATGCCATCTATCGTGCTGTCTAGAATCCATGACTGCAAGATTTTTAATTCTATTGTCCCAAGGTTTCCCATTGATGTGATGAACCACTTCGTTTTTAAAAAGTCTTCTACCTATTGCTTTTTCTGCAATTCTTCGATGCTCATATTCGCCATCCTCAAGAATGACATATCCCCC
>CAYRMV010000317.1:0-1575 GCA_964425255.1 uncultured Flavobacteriales bacterium | reverse complement strand
ATTCTTCAACTCTTCATCTTTCAGTACTTCTGCAAAGAAGTGTTGAAAAAAGACGATTTTGTATTTGAATTTATATTCCGAATCTTCAGGTTTCAATTTACCATATGCTAGTCTTAATTTTGAAAAGTCTTCTACCTGTAATTCTCGTGAAAGAAGTGATTCTAAGGTGTTCGTAATATCTTTAGGAACCTGGGTAAGTCTATCAAGAATATGAACAGTTTCCTCTCTTTTAATTTTAAGAAACAAGTTAAACAAGTCACTTTGAATTAATTTATTTACAGAATCGACGTGCTCCTTGATTTGTTTACTCTCCTTTAATAAGTCCTTGTTTTGTTCAGAAATTTTTACAATTTTTCTCTCTACATATGTTACGTAAATACCCAAACCTAAACCAGCAACAGCGAAAAGGATTCCGAAAATCGTCATGGTATACGACGCGGAGTCAAGTTGAGTTGAAATACCTGATAAAATCTGCTCATTCAAGGATTGTTGATGGTTGATTCTTTCTTTGAGCTCATTGATGTCTTGGATATCAGACTTTGAATGAGTTAAATTATGAATACTACATTCATTATTTTCAATTTTTTGCATGATAATGCTATCATTATCCGGTTTAGAATAAGTTGATAACGACAACCCAAGTAATAGTAATATTAAGAAGTGTTTCATATACGATTTTGGTTTTTCAATTGCAGATAACGTTTGATGGTATAGTGTTGTGCGGGATTACGAGGCGATTTCCTATCAGTTTACACTGGCCTTTTTTACGAGCCACAAACCTTCGCGGACCTCTGAAACCCGCATGCACTATACCATGTGTTGTGGTTAGTTATTTTAGTTTTTCTATCAATGGTAGCGACTTATCTATCTCTTTTATTCTATAAATGTCTTTGTTAAATACAAAAATCCGAAAAACAGTATCTCTAACTGCGCTATAGCTTGGAATATCATTTTGCCAATATTCAATCCTATTTTCACCTAATAGAACCTTTATCTTTTCAATTTTTTCTTTAGAACGAGTAAAAGCTGCCAGATGATGATGTTTAATTTTATAGACATGGTTTCTGTAAAATTCAATAGCTTCATTTTTATTTAATGATGAATACAATGGTTTTTGTCTTTGACCTCTTTCTACATAATAAACTTCCCAATTTCCAT
The DNA here is from genome assembly GCA_964425255.1 of uncultured Flavobacteriales bacterium. GTDB lineage: Bacteria > Bacteroidota > Bacteroidia > Flavobacteriales_D > Crocinitomicaceae > CAYRMV01. The sequence continues at coordinate 417 of CAYRMV010000317.1, read as the reverse complement.
TTTGTAGTCCAAGAACCTCAGTACCATCTGATGTTGGCCCTCCGATTCCTTCAATATAAAATTGACTAAACCCTTCAGCTATAAATTCATCATATAAATCCTTTAATTCCTTATCCATTGTTGATGTATTAGCATTGTTGTCATTCAGGTGTCCATTTTTCCTACCTATCTGCCCACAAGAAATAACGGATAGTATAATCATAATGTATATTATATTTTTCATCGTCTTTTAATTCTGAAACAAGCATAAAATCTTCAGTATTTTAGCTTGTGCGATTAATTATTTCAAATTACTTTATGTCAGCATAAGAATATTATATCTATAATCTATCCTTCGGAAATTGGTTTTTCTTAATTAACCATAACGTTTCTCAACTAGGAGACGCGGGCTTCTTGGATATGGTTGTTCTGCCCGTG
>CAYRMV010000316.1:0-1581 GCA_964425255.1 uncultured Flavobacteriales bacterium | reverse complement strand
CCTGTTTCTACCACTGATAATCAGTGGCAAACATGTACCACGGCAGTTGGTGCTTTAAAATCGGCCAACCTCTCTCCAGGTGTACATACACTTAAAGCTTATTTTCAATATAATGACGGTAGTATTTCACCTAATGCGATCAATGTTCCAGTGACCTACTCTCCAACCCTTTCATGGTTTGATGCCCCATCGGTGAATCGTCCACAAACCAGATTTACGGTAGCTAGCTGTACTGGGGTTACTCATGTTTTATTAAACAAAACATCTGCTCCTCTTGCCACAGATCCAACATGGGTTCCATGTACTACAACAGCGGGAGCCTTAACTTTTAATAATCTCTCTCCTGGGACACAAACCATTAATGCTTGGTTTAAGGATGCCAGTGGAAATGTCTTAAGTGATTTTGCTACCGCTAGTGCGACATACGTTCCACCGGAAGCTCTTTTAAATAATGGAACAACCATTACTGCTAATCGTGCCAAACTTACTATTACAGACTGTCAAAATGTTTCAAAAGTTTTAGTGAGTTTAGATGATGCTACGATGCCTACAGTTTCTGATGCCAATTGGGTGAATTGTTCTACTGCTAATAACGCCATTTCATCACCTCTTTTATCTGGACTTGGTAACCACACTCTTTATACTTGGTTTAAATTTACTGATAATTATATTATTCCAGATCCAGACATTGATAATATCGTCTATGATCCTGAAGATGCGACTCCTCCTAATATCTCAGCAGTCACACTTACATTAAATAATGGATTCGGCGCGAGCACTCCTTATTTATTAGTTAAAAATCCTGGAACATACACACCACCTACTCCTAGCGAACACGTTTCAAGAGCTAGCTTTACTATTAACACATGTACGCCAACGGGAAGTAGTGATCCCAAAGAAGACATCACACATGTCTTAATTACTAGCGAATCAAATATTGCTAACATCCAAGGAAATAATTCTTATTGGCAAACATGTTCAACGGCCGCAAATGCTATCCAAAGTGCCACTTTAGAAGATGGCATCCATCAACTTTATTTTTACTATAAAGATTTAGCAGGAAATATCTCTGGTTATAATGCTACAACTAATGTTTCTCAAACTAACAGAGTTCAAACATCGACTGCGGCGGATTTGACACCACCTCCGCGTCCATATGTGGAAATCATTAATCCACCAACACTAACTTCATCTCCAGCGCAAATGTGGGTCAATGATCCGAACAACTGCGATGATATCGATCAAGTCTACGTAAATATTTATTCGCGCCAATATGATGGCTTAAGCACAGAAATTTTAAATGAGGCAGCTCCCTTAAAGACCGCAGCTGGTTGGCAAAATTGTAAAGTGAAGCCTGCTAGTTATACTATGCCAGTTGATTTAGTGAACACCTTTAACTTCCCTTTAATTCTTTCTGGTTCATATACATTAAATGTATGGTTTAAAGATAATGCCGGTAATATTAATCCGAGCGCGAGAAGAGTTTCGTTTATCTTTAATCCAGTTGCTTCACCAATGCCAAATCCAATTGCTCATTGGTCATTTGATAAAAATCATTTTGATCGCAATCGTTTAGCAGAT
>CAYRMV010000315.1:0-1619 GCA_964425255.1 uncultured Flavobacteriales bacterium | reverse complement strand
GTCGCACGTTCGAGTCGTGTCCCCGCTACTAGGCGAAAACACTGGGTTTTCGATCAAATTGGCTTCCTGAAAAGGAGGCCATTTTTGGTTTGGAGTGGTTTTTTCGAGTGGTTTTTTTTGAGTTTTGGGGATTGTTTCGCAACCTGTGAAAAGGATGAATCAGTTCTTATATCTTAGAAGATTAGAAGCTGTTACTTCCCTTTTTTCATTGCGTTACTCGATTTTTATTATCTTCATTGTTACGATATAAAATTGCCTAACAAAATGATCACAAAAAAAAGATTTGATGAAATTCATGATGAAGTAAAAGCAACCACTGCGAAAGCATTTGAAGAACTTGCAAAGAAATTTCCTGAACACTATATCATGTTGCTGGCGGATTGTGAGTATGAGAAAAGGTACGAAAATCAACAATTTAGCCCTTATACACTTGATAATGCAACCGATAGATTTAAAGATGAAAGCCGCATCAGCTTTCTAGTAAATTTTTTAAAAACCTATTATTCTTTCTCTTCTGGACAAACCGAAGTAACTGACGATAATTTCCGTATTCAAACGGAGTTAATGGTTTACACCCACATTTGGGAATCTAAAGCACATCTAAGAATGCTTTACCGTATGGCTCATTTGATTAACGGCGAGCCTTATGATTGGGATGTAACAGTTCCTGACATGAGCAAACACGAATTCATAAGATTCGGTACAAAAGATGTATTCAACCAATGTTTTCCTTCGATGGCTGATGTAATAAAAAAGGGATATCATTCATCTCTTCGTAATGCATTTGCCCATTCGGAATATTCGTTGGATACGATGAACAAGCATAATAGAATAAATCTTTACAATTATAAAGGTGGTCAATGGGAGTTACAGACGATTACTTTTGATGAATGGACCGAACGATTTGTATATAGTGCTTTGTTAAGTTATTTCATGTTGGATCATAAGCATAAAAAGAGGAAAAGCATAGTAACTGACTTCGGAAGAAATACTTTTCCAATAATTTTTCCGCCAAATAATAATCTAGTAGCTATTACTTACAATCCCTCCAATGATGGTTTTAACTACCTAAGAGAGTGATTTCAGGTATCAATAGGCACTTAGTTTTTTAAGGAATTCATGATTTTGAGTCTATATTCCTAATTGTTTTCTAATCAAAGTGTAATTCTGATCTGCTATCATTAATTCTTTCATATCAAACGGAGTTCCAATAAAAAATCCTTTAGTTTCAAGTGTTTCCTGATCCAATGAATTGCCAAAATCTACATGAGAAATCCATGATCTGTTGTTACCTATATTTTGAAAAAAACGTATGACATAAGGAATGTTATTATTTGTCTCATCCTTTACCCAATCTTCGAAAATTTTATCAATTTCAAAGAATTGAGATTCAAAAAGACCTTCTCTGTAACTATAAAAGGTCTGCTTTATTGCTCCAATTTTATCTTTGGAAACAGCTCCTCCTGGAGCCAATAAACCTAAATAAGACATACTAATATGAATGAACTTTAGGTTTTGGTCTGACAGTTGACTAGTAACAGTTTCAATATCTTTATCAAGATCATCTAACTACATGACAAAAAATATAAACAATTGATTATCAATAAATTAAATTGAAA
>CAYRMV010000314.1:0-1660 GCA_964425255.1 uncultured Flavobacteriales bacterium | reverse complement strand
TTTTAGCTTTTTTACGCTACTTTTTTTCTGATATTTTGCGCTATTGCTAATAATCCCCATTCTATTTCAACTTTTTCTTTTCCACGAAGCATAAATCGCTTAAAATTATGATTGTTTTTAATGTTGCCAAATACAGGTTCTACATCATAACAGCGTTTTTTCCTTTTTTCTATTCCTTCTTCACTGTTCAGTAATTGATGAACTTTCTTTTTATGTTCTTTCAATGAATGATTTATTTCAATGGTGCGATTTCCTTTAGATTTATGACAGACTCCATTTAAAGGGCAAGTTGAACAGTTTTTGGCTTGATACTTCTTGAGTGTTTGTTCGTATCCAGTGCTTGTTTTTCTTTTACTAAATCCAATGAAATTCATTTCTTGCCCCATTGGACAATAGAAAACATCTTTCTCTTTATTGTAATGTAATTGTTCTGAGCTAAAGGATGTCTTTTTGTTGTAGTTTCCATTTTGTTGTTTGTCAAACATGTTGTACTTAACAAAAGCTTTGATACTTTTAGTTTCTAGTAAATCATAGTTTTCTGCCGACCCGTATCCAGCATCAGCTGTCACACTTTCAAGTACTTTCCCAAAGCTTTTTTCGTGTTGTTCGATATGCTCTTTTAGTGTTCTTGTGTCTGTTGGATTGGGGTGTAAAGTGTAATTTACGATATATTGATTTGAAGTTGAGATTTGAACATTGTAAGCTGGTTTTAATTGACCATTAAGCATGTGATCTTCTTTCATACGCATAAAAGTAGCGTCTTGATCCGTTTTACTATAACTATTTCGATCGCCTAATATTGCTTCTTGCTGTTCATATTTTTCAATGTTTGAAGGAAAGTTTTTTGTGATGTAGTTCATTTTTGCTCGCTGCTTTTTATCTACATTTTTAGCCTTAGACAAAGCAGTATTTAATTTCTCAACAGCACTTTTTACCTTTTCTGAATCAATGTTTGTAAAGTCAGGTGGGTCGGGTAAACTATCCTCTTTGTCAGATACACTTTGAGCATATTCCCAAATCGATTCCAACTGCTTTTTCATTTTTTCCTTATTGGTTTGAATGGCTTTTTTCCAAACAAACGTGTATTTGTTGGCGTTCGCTTCTATCTTCGTGCCATCAGTAAAAACCTCCTTTATACTCAGTAAACCTTCTTGAGCTAACAACATAACTACTTCATCAAAAACACTTCTAAGTGTGTTCTTCAATTTCACACCTCTAAATCGATTGATGGTGTTGTGATCGGGATAATTCATGGCACTCAACCACATAAAATGAACATTCTCCTTACAAGCTGTTTCCAATTTTCGCGAAGAATATATATTATTGATATAACCATAAACTATGACTTTTAAAAGCATACATGGATGATAGCTCGCACGGCCTTTACATTCATACTCATTGATAAGAACATCTAAATTAATCTGATTGATTATATCGTTCACAACTCGAACAGTGTGATTTTTTGGAACTAATTCCTCCAAGCTTGGTGGAAATGCCATTAATTGGTCTTGATGATAAGATTTAAAAGTTGGTCTACCCATTAAAAATCAATAAGAATTACAATATAAATATACTGATTATCAAATTAATAAGCAAGTTTTAAACGGTGTAAAATCGAAATTTTTCACAAAAAAAGAGGCTGCCTTTTTGAGACAACCTC
>CAYRMV010000313.1:0-1674 GCA_964425255.1 uncultured Flavobacteriales bacterium | reverse complement strand
TCAGTGGATATTGAGACAATACTTGATCCTGAATCTTCTTTTGGACGATATCTGGAACCCAGTGAATGGAATTCCAAAGCACTTGGTAAGAACTTTACAACGTTCTAAATTTGAACAATTGATTTCAGAAATCGTGGAGAGAACAATTGCTCCTTGTCGTTCTGCCTTGAAAAACGCAGGATTATCAACAAGCGATATCGATGAAGTAATCTTGGTTGGTGGATCTACTCGTATTCCAATCATTCAAGATGCTGTTCAACGTTTCTTCGGAAAAGCACCTTCTAAAGGAGTAAATCCAGATGAAGTAGTTGCTGTTGGTGCTGCTATTCAAGGTGGAGTTTTAACTGGAGAAGTGAAAGACGTATTATTATTAGATGTTATTCCACTTTCTTTAGGGATCGAAACAATGGGTGGTGTATTTACCAAATTAATTGAAGCAAATACAACCATTCCAACGAAGAAATCAGAAACGTTCTCAACGGCATCAGACAATCAGCCTTCAGTAGACATCCATGTTTTACAAGGTGAACGTCCAATGGCAAATGACAACAAAACACTTGGTCGCTTCCAATTAGCTGATATTCCTCCTGCACCGCGTGGAGTTCCACAAATTGAGGTAACTTTCGACATCGATGCGAACGGAATCATGAATATTTCGGCTAAAGACAAAGGAACAGGGAAAGTTCAATCGATCAAAATTGAAGCATCGTCTGGATTGTCTGATGAAGAAATCCAACGTATGAAAGCAGAAGCAGAAGCAAATGCGGATGCGGATAAAAAGAAAATGGAGGAAGTAGAAAAAATCAATAAGGCTGACTCATTGATTTTCCAAACAGAGCGTCAATTAAAAGAATATGGCGACAAAATTCCTGCTGACAAAAAACAACCAATCGAAGATGCTTTAGCAGAATTGAAGCGTGTTTATGAGGCAAAAGAAATCGCTAATTTGGATGCCGCAATGGAAAGATTAAATACAGCATTCCAAGCAGCTTCTCAAGAAATGTACAACGCTGCAAACGCAGGTGGCGCTGATGCAAGTCAACAAGAAGCAGGAAATCCAGCGGACGAAGTAACGGATGTTGATTTCGAAGAAGTAGAAGAAAAGAAATAATTTTTTCATACAAAACTCAAAGAGGCTGTCAGAAATGGTAGCCTCTTTTTTTTTGAGAAAAATCATAGAATAATCGTTTCAGAAAAAAACAATGTTAAGTTTATATTAAAAACACATTCACCAATAGAAAGACAGCATGTAATTGAAACTTCTAAATCAAGATAAAGTAAATTTTATTCAATCAAAACGACACATCAATAAGAAAATGAACACAAGGAATACTAATTTTCTGACAATCTGCGTTTTTTAAAAAAATGATTAACTTTGTGTAGTCGACATGATCGAACATGAAAATTCGAACAAAACGCTACGGAATTGACAAAAAGTGAAAAAACAATACAATCAATGAAAGTAGCTTTTTATTCAAAAACTAGGCGTAACGTTTGAACAATTCAAACTTTTGATTTATGTTTACGGCAAAATTGATGAACAATTAAAAATTAAACTTAAAAGAAAAAATTAGTTTTTTTCTTGGATTAATTGCCGGGGTAATATTATTTTTTATTTTACCAGGAAGAACAGGTGAAGATATTTTTATTTCTATCTTCGTTTCAGTGCTAGTG
>CAYRMV010000312.1:0-1676 GCA_964425255.1 uncultured Flavobacteriales bacterium | reverse complement strand
CGGGCAACTGGCATTGGCGCCTAGAAATCTCAATTGGTTTTTAGTCGGCGATCTCATTCAAACTATTGGTACGGTGGTGATTGGTGATGATGAAGGGAATATGGCAGAGTATTTTAAAACGCTTAATCGCGTGATTGGATTAAATCCTAAATATATTATTCCGAGTCACGGTATTATTATTGGTGGCACCCATAAGTTAAAACAAACTCTCATGCATCGTCAGATGCGAGAAGATGAAATTCTCTCCTTAGTTAATCGTCAAAAAACATTTTCAGAAATTCTTGATACCATTTATCAAGGATTAAACCCCAAGCTTTTACCTTACGCTAAAAAAACCATCATTGCTCATTTAGATAAACTTATTCATGAGAAGAAAATTGATAAAAATCAGATTTCTTATTAACTAGTCTCATCCGCAACTCATATCTATTTTTTTACAATCATCTTGTAAGTAAATAAGGGAAGACCTTAGAACTAGGAGGATAGTATGGGATTATTTAAAGTGAATGGTCATGAACCAATCAAAAATCCAGTGTCATCTTCATCTCGTTATGATGTTTGGAAAAATTTTGATGATATGATGAATTCAATGTGGCCTTTTGATGCTCGCATGGAAAATGGTAATAACGAATTAAAAGCTATTGCCCCTCGATTAAACATTCAGGAAAGCAAAGAAGGCTATCATATTGAAGCTGAATTGCCTGGAGTGGCCAGAGATCAGATTGATATTTCGGTCAAGGACGATATGTTAATCATTAAAGGGGAGAAAAAAAGCTTTAATGAAGAGAAGAAAGATCAATATCATCGCGTAGAAAGATCTCATGGATCATTTTATCGAGCTATTGGAATGCCTAAAGATATCGATAAAGAAAAAATTTCTGCAGAATTAGTAGATGGAGTTTTAAAAATCGATGTGGCGAAAGCTCGCATGGCAGAAAATGCGGAAAGAAAGATTTCGATTAAATGATTCAGGCGATAAAAAAAGGGAGGCTTATGCCTCCCTTTTTTAGGTCTTTTTTCCTTTAATAATGCGATTGACGACATCTGGATCCATTAATGTCGAGATGTCTCCTAAGCTGCCAAGCTCGTTCTCGCCAATTTTTCTTAAAATTCGTCGCATGATTTTTCCTGATCTGGTTTTTGGAAGTGCATCGACAAATTGAATAAGATCAGGCTTTGCAATCGGGCCAATGACTTTTGTTACCATATCGCGAATTTCTTTTTCTAAAACGTCAGTGTCTGATCTTTTGTGGTGGCAAATGACAAAGGCATAGATCCCTTGGCCTTTAATCGGATGTGGATAACCGATAACCGCACTTTCTACAACATCAGCGTGTTCATCGATGGCATCTTCAATTTCCGCAGTTCCAAATCGGTGCCCAGAAACGTTGATAACATCATCCACGCGACCAGTAATACGATAACGATTTTTGTCATCGCGTTTAGCACCGTCGCCGGTGAAGTAATAACCCTTATAAGTCGTAAAATAGGTTTGAATAAAACGCGGATGATCTCCCCAGATCGAGCGGGCCATCGATGGCCATGGAAATTTGATACAAAGATTTCCCTCACTCACGGATTCTTTTAATTCTTCGCCGTTATTATCAACTAAAATTGGAGTAATACCAAACAGTGGATAAGTAGCAAAAGAAGGAACACATTCTGTTTTATTGGCC
>CAYRMV010000311.1:0-1680 GCA_964425255.1 uncultured Flavobacteriales bacterium | reverse complement strand
TTCTTAAAATGGGGACAAAAAGCATTTAAAAACTTTCGCGTTGTTCCTCCAGGAACAGGGATTTGTCACCAAGTAAACTTAGAGTATTTAGCTCAAGGTGTTTGGACAAAAACTGAAAACGGCGAAACGACAGCTTACCCTGACACATGTGTGGGAACTGACTCACATACAACGATGATTAACGGTCTAGCGGTATTAGGCTGGGGTGTTGGTGGTATCGAAGCCGAAGCCGCCATGCTTGGTCAAGCGGTAACCATGACTGTTCCAGAAGTTGTAGGTTTTAAATTAACTGGATCACCTAAAGAAGGAATCACTGCTACTGATATCGTATTAACGGTAACTCAAATGTTACGTAAGCACGGAGTAGTAGAGAAGTTTGTTGAGTTCTATGGTCCAGGTGTAAAAGTTTTAACTCTTGCCGATAGAGCGACAATTGCTAACATGGCACCTGAATACGGAGCTACTTGCGGCTTCTTCCCAGTAGATGAAAAAACCATTGATTACTTAAAATTCACTGGAAGATCTGACGAGCAAGTTGCTTTAGTTGAAGCTTACGCCAAAGAGCAAGGTCTATGGTTAAACGCAGGCGACGCTGATCCTGTCTTCACATCTAATCTTGAATTAGATCTGGGAGCAGTTGTACCAAGCTTAGCAGGTCCAAAACGTCCACAAGATAGAATTGAATTATCAAAAGCGAGTGATGCTTTTAAAACTGAACTTGCTAACGGCTTTAAAATTAATCCTGAAACTGCGACAGCTGAATACGCAGTAGAAGGCGCTGATTTTAAACTTAAGCATGGTGATGTTGCGATTGCGACGATCACTTCATGTACCAATACATCTAACCCAGGTGTTATGATTGCTGCAGGTCTAGTGGCAAAAAAAGCTAGAGCTCTTGGATTAGTTTCTAAGCCATGGGTAAAAACAGCTCTTTCTCCTGGATCAAAAGTTGTGACGGATTACTTAGTAGAAGCAGGTCTTCAACAATCATTAGATGAATTAGGTTTCACGCTTACAGGATATGGTTGTATGTCATGTATCGGAAACTCTGGACCACTTCCAGAAAATATTTCTAAGTCAATTAATGCGAACAACTTAGTTGTGACTTCAGTTCTTTCTGGAAACAGAAACTTTGAAGGAAGAATTAATCCAGATGTTAAAGCAAACTACTTAGCTTCACCTCCATTAGTTATCGCTTATGCGATTGCTGGGAACGTAAATATTAATCTTGCAACAGATGCCATTGGTAAATCAAAAGATGGTAAAGATGTTTTCTTAAAAGATATCTGGCCAACTCACGAAGAAATCAATTCGATTTTAAATTCAAAATTGACTTCAGCCATGTTTAAAGCACGTTACAACAACGTGTTTGATGGCGATAAGTACTGGCAAGCAATTAAGACAACTGAAGGCGACTTCTATGCTTGGGAACCAGATTCAACTTACATCAGAAATCCTACATTCTTTGAAGATATCGCTGGTGGAACGGTAAACACTATCGAAGTGAAAAACGCTCGCGTCCTTGCACTTTTTGGTGATTCAATTACCACTGACCATATCTCTCCTGCAGGAAATATTAAGAAGTCTTATCCAGCTGGAGCCAACCTACAAGAGAAGGGTGTATAACCAGTTGATTTTAACTCTTATGGATCACGTCGTGGTAACCATGAAGTCATGATG
>CAYRMV010000310.1:0-1686 GCA_964425255.1 uncultured Flavobacteriales bacterium | reverse complement strand
GGATCTTTCTAAAATAAGTGGGTCGGCTGTGGATAAGTCCCTTTAAACGGGATACGCCATCCAGGCTCAGCCGGCCTCTTGACTGCCGTACCCGGCAGTCGCACGCATCCATGCGTGCCGGAGATCCCTTTTTAAAGGGACTTACCCGCAGCCTTATCGCTTAACTTTAAAAATGACCGACGTATTGGATCATACTTTGACCTGACGAGCTGGATGCTCGTCAGGAGGGCTGCTCATGGATGGTTACAATCTCATCCTGCTGAGAGCAGCTGTAGAAATAAAAAAACCTCTGCACTTTTCGCCAGAGTCCTGATTTGATTTTGTTACTACGCAAACTCAACAAGGACTCACAGCATGGATGCAAAGGTTCAGTTATACATTCCACATTGTTTTAATTCTTTTCAAGGATTTTCTGTAAAAGATATTAAGGAACATCGCTCCATCGAACATATGGAAGTCATTTTAGAGGCTCACGAGGATCGTATCAGACTTTGTTCGTGCTGTGGTCACAAGTTGGGTATCATGAAGGATCGGTACTGGGTTAAGGCTCGCCATCTTAGAGTGTTCAATTGGACTGTGAGTATTTGTTTTTGGCGGGAGAAAAGACACTGTACTCAATGCAAAAAGACTCGAAGTGAATGGATCGATTTTATCTGCCCAACGAGTCCTCATATGACTCTAGAACTCGCCTGGTGGATCAATAGAATGAGCGAAATATCGACTGTACTACAAGTCTCAAAACTTGAAAGCATTGATAAAATGTCCTGCTACGCAGTCGATAAGTATATTCTTGGAAGATTGCTGCAAGGATATCAGATACCAGACGTAACTCACATTTCTGTAGATGAGGTCTACGCACGAGGACCGACTCAAAGAAAAGATGGAGAGTCTCGTGACGATCTTTTCTTAACTGTTATTGTCGATCAAAGAACTCACAAAGTAATCTGGGTCAGTAAAAGTCGACGTAAAGAAGCTTTGGATACCTTCTTTGCAATGATCGGTAAAGAAGCCTGTGCACGGATTAAAGTTGTCACCTGTGATCAACATAAAGGCTATGCCGACAGTGTGCGTGAGCACTGTCCTCAAGCTTCACTAGTTTGGGATAAATTTCATCTGGTTCAAGCCTTCAACGAGGCACTCAATGAAGAACGAAAAAAAGAGTGGGATAAATATGGAGATCCTGAACTGAAAGAAGATGATCTTTTAGCAGGAAAGTATCGTTATATTTTCCTTACCAAAGCCAGTAATCGTAACAAAACTGACAAGCGCCACATTGAGGAAGTTATGAAGAAAAATGAACGTATCGCAAAACTAGAACTTATCAAAGAACACTTTCACAAGATGTTTCATTGCCAAGATAAACTCGAAGCGCAAATCATGTTCTCTGAATGCTACCAATGGGCTTGGCAGGCAAAGGCTTTTCATTTGCTCAAGTGGATCACCTCTATTCGTGAACGAGAAGAGTTTTGGAATTACTTTGATTATCGACTGACCAGTGGTGTTTCAGAGGGAATCAATAGAGCTATTAAAACCTTAAAGTGGATGGCTTATGGCTACAAAGATATGGCTTATTTCGCACTTAAAATCATGCAAAGGTATGGTTATTTAAACCACAAATATGCTCTCCAATGGCTGTATCAAAAAGAAACTAACGCATAGAGGTCCCACTTTTTCCAGAAAGAGGGA
>CAYRMV010000309.1:0-1733 GCA_964425255.1 uncultured Flavobacteriales bacterium | reverse complement strand
CGCCAGCAATAACGCTTTCAGTTCTGTTAGCTTTTGGTTCTCTTTTATTTTACCAAGAATATTTTCGATAAAAGACTTTCCTAGAACATTGAATTTTTTAATTTTTTCTCGTGTAGGAAATAGTATTACAATTTCTTGAATTTGACTACTACTAATATTAGCTTGTGCACTATCTCCACCAATATTTTTGATTTCATTTTGAACAAGTTCATTTAAAAGGTTAAAATACAAAAAAGCTACTTTTTCAATAGGGCTCTCTCCTAAATCAAACATACCAACTCGTTGATTCACTAAGATTGTTTCATTTATTTCAGGAACTAATCCAATTTTTCCAATAGTTGCTCCGGTCATTGCAATCACAACATCACCTTTTTTTACATTAAAGTTTTTAGCTTTAATTATTTTATCAATGCTTACGAAATCCAATGATAAAGTATCAATAGTATTATTGCTAATACTTCCGATTTTTATTACTGGTATTCCAGAATTTTGCCACCATTCACTTTTAAATGCATAACCAGATTTAACATTGGCGTATTTTCCAATTGATGACATAAACCACCCCTCCGGCAAATTCTCCATATCAATCCCTTCCACAAACCACCTTTTATATACCGCCTGCGCAGTCTCCTCCAATTTTTGAATCAAACTTTCGTTCAGCTTAATTCGGTTTTGAATGGTATTGTATTCGTTTACAATTTCTTGTTGTTTTTCGGGTGAAGGAATTGGGAGTTTCATTCCACAAAAATCTTCCCATTCCAAACTTCCGCGAACACCGCCAACAGCATGAAAACATGCCTCACGGTCAAATTCAGAACGCGTAAACCACATCATCAAGTATTCTGGTAAAAGTTCAGAAGTGTCACTAATTTCAAAAACGGGATAAGCTTGTGAGATAATTGCTGGTTCACTTTCCGTATATAAAGCAAGTGGCATTTTTTTATCTCTGCGTACTTGCATCGTACTGCATGCAAATTGATTTTGTCGGATAATCTTATAATTCTCCATATCCGTTCCAATCGTATTTGCAACAGATTTGATAAACTGCTTAGAAATGCTAAGACCAACTAAATTTTTGACCTTTAGCCCTTTATTTCGTTCATCAACCAAACGAATGTAATTACCAATTGGTTTATAGTTCTTCATCAGCTCCAAATTCGTTTTCAATTTCTTCTATGCTTGGTAAACTGGTTGTGAATTTTTCAGGAAGAGCCTGTACAATCTCTTTTTCCCAGTTTGAAATGCCAATTGGATTGTTAATTCCAGAAAGTGCGTATTCGGCAACCATTCTATTTTTTTCTTTTACTAAGAGTAAACCAATTGTTTTATTGTCTTTTTCATCACATAAGACTTCATTTACCACATTCATGTACATATTTAATTGACTAATGTGTCCTGGTTCAAATTTCCCTGATTTGAGTTCAACAACTACGTAACATTTCAACTTGATGTGGTAAAACAATAAATCGAGGTAAAAATCATCACTACCCAATTCTAGATGAACTTGTTTGCCTACAAATGCAAAACCTTGTCCTAATTCCAGTAAAAATTTTTGGACATGATCAATTAATTTTTGTTCTAACTCACGTTCTTTTAAGATAGAAGTATTCCTTAGAAAATTGAAAATATAGGGGTCTTTGAAAGATTGTGTTGCTAAATCTGAATCTAAGGGAGGTAAGGTCGTTTGAAAATTATTTACCGCGATCCGATCAAAAATGAAAGATCGGATCCCG
>CAYRMV010000308.1:0-1739 GCA_964425255.1 uncultured Flavobacteriales bacterium | reverse complement strand
ATATTGGAAAGATGTTTAATTATGATTGGGTTTGCCAATTCACGATTAATTCTTAAATGTCCAACACGTTGATTTAAATATAAAGGACCAGGCTTATTAACAATAGCCATTCTACCAATCAGATTTTTTTCAGGAGTTACGTCAGTCATGGAAATTATTAAATCCCCTTTGAAAAGCGTGAAAGATTTTAAATTCTTAAGTTCGATAGATGACCAATAATTCACTTTATTCTCATCAAATTGAAACTGACCACTTAATCCAATCTGTGCCATAGTAACTATAGGAACTCCTTCATTTTGGTAACCAGATGCTGAAAATGCATATCCATTTTGAAAATCGCATATTAAACTTTCCAAAGTCTTCTCCTCCCACTCACCACTAAACCCTGGCAAGCGTTTCCCTCCATTTTGGGGCGGAGTCAACAACTCCTGCATGGCTCCTTGCTTGATGGCTTTCTTTTTGGTTATCAAACGCTCCAAACTGTTGATGAGCGCATCTACATCACTCAAGGCTGTGGCTATGGCTTTTTGCTCGGTGAGGGTTGGTAATGCAAGAATGGTGTTATTTATAGTTGGGACAGATGTGTGGCGAACAGTTGAACCTGTAGCAGTACTTTTCATTCGATTAGAATACATCCAAGAATTAAAATACACGTTCAAATATCCTTTATCTAAGCTTGAATTTTGTATTATGATTTTGCCAATTCGTTGATTATGCAACAACACTTCTGTTGAATCAACGATTCCTGATTTCCCTAACAAATTACAATCTGGTGTTAGGTCGGTCATAACCATAATTAAATCACCATTGCTGAAACACATTTCCTTTGAAATAGGTCCAGAAAACCGTATTGTATTTCTCTCTTCGAATTTTAATCCCCCTTCAATTTTAAAATTCCCAGGAGTCATTACAACTGGACCTCGATTTGAAAAAAACTGACCTGAAAGTGCGTACCCGTTTTTCAATTTTATATAATCTCCCAAGCGAATTAACTTCCAATCTTCAGGAATTAATCCAACTTCAGTCTGCTTGTATCCTTTCGATAAACTCAGGGCATCGTTCGTCTTCGTTAACTCCATACCAATCCCATTTTTTGCAGGTGTTCAGCCACACGGTTTTCGACTTCGCTTAATTCATGTTCGAGCTCGCTTAATTTGGTATCGTAACGCTCACCCAGTTCTTTAATGCGGTTCGTTAAGCGTTGTGAAATAGCATCAATTTCAGTTTGGATGGTCGACTTTATGGTACATAGCCATTTATCATCTACCACTAAAACACGCACTTCCGCTTCGTTGAGTTTGCCGAATTGTTCCAGCGTCAATTGGTCCAGTTCCACTTCTTTGGCTTTCACTTTCTTTTTCAAATCCGCCTCCTTCTCAATGAGTTTCAAGAGTTGATTTGCTAAGGTAAGGCCTTCCTTTTCGGCAGTATTTCCTTTGTTGTCCTTCACGTATTTTGTTAAGGTCGCCTTCGTAAGACTTCCTTTGTCATTGGTCGCATCCGAAAGCAAACCTTCTTCGCCAGCGTGTTCTTCTTCGTGTTGGGCAATTTCTGCTTGCAGGCTTTCCAGTTCGCTGTTCAAATCCTGTAAAGCTTCCTGTTCAGCCGAGAGGTATTTCTGCACCACCAAAGCTTTTGGAATTAAATCACACGTCCAACCTTTATCAACTTCTTTTCCTTTGTTGTTTTTCTCCAGGATGCGTTTCACCTTGGCTACCCATCCATCTTCAATGAGTAGG
>CAYRMV010000307.1:0-1739 GCA_964425255.1 uncultured Flavobacteriales bacterium | reverse complement strand
CTCTCCTCGCATCTTCTTTGCAGAGAATGGACTTCTTGAGATTATCGGGGACTACCTAGAAGACGAGGGAGTTCCGGATGATGTAGTTGGCAAGAGTGAGATGGTGGCTTTCGCTACACTGGAGCTGGGAACAAGCATCGGGATAGCTCCTGCTAATCGTGGTTTGGTTCGTAGTGGAATCTATCGTCGTATTAAGCATCCCATGTACACGGGCTATGTGATTTCAGAAATAGGGCTGGTTCTTCTGAATCCCTTGAACGCGGTTTTGCTAGTCATTTCCATTTCGCTTTATACCTTCAGAGCTAAATCTGAAAATAGAATCCTTAATGCTGTCGCTTAGGCTTTGATTTATTTTTACAGATTCTTCACGATGTCGCTTAAAGGTACGTCGAGTGACTGTGCGATTTTATTAAGGGTGATAAACGTAAGGCTTTACTGCAATATATCCCACGTATAGTGAAGCATTTGTCCTTGCCCCGACAAACCGAAATAGCCTTTTGAGGTAGTCAGTGGTATTGTCGGATAAATCTTTTCATCATTGTTCTCGGGTACCTCAGATTCCGGCAAATTCAAACGCATAGTAATCTTTTCAGTCTGCGGGTCTAGCATGAAAAAGGTCATCTCTATACCGCCTCCACCGACTACTTTGTAAGCTGGAAATACGATAGTTCCATCAGAATTTTGGGACGCATATACGTCGATTAATGGCATGCCGCAAGGACCGACCATTGCTTCGACAGCCTCTTTAGATAGGACCGTGGTCACAACGCCCTTGTCAGAAATTTTAAGAACTTCAACTGTATAACAAGACGCTTCTTCGTCAACGTTTAGAAGGTTTAACGTGTATGCGTGATCATTAAATACAGAGAGACCATTAGCCGGAGCAATATTATCGAGTACTTTTATTGATTCTGGCTGTGCCAATGTCCCGTCGAGATTGTATAGAAAAATCTCAATCTTACCCTCATCAGAAAAGAAGAACCTCCATAGTCGACCCTGATTGTCCAAGGCATTGGGCCCGAGTGGCCCTGGCATGGGAACTCCCGTCCCAACTTTCGTACCATCTTCTTTGAACTGTTGAATGTAGTCTTGGTTTCCAACAGTACGTCCGTATAATACGATATTACTTGTTGGGGTTTTATAGATCCCCCATGCATTTAGTTCTAGATCAACTCCATTTTCATCAGTGACCACTGACGGAAAATCCCGAAGGTGGTTGCCACTACTGTCGAAAACCCGGATTTTATTATTATTTGGATCTAATAAAAATATATTTTCATCACTTCCACGCACAAAAGACTGTGAATCACTTCCGAAGGGCTCTGGAGAACTTCCTCCCGTGTCGCTTATCAATTTTGAAAACTTTAAGTTGTGGCTCTCTATGGGGACTGTTATATCCCCCTTAGATGGTTGCTTCGACTCAGAACCAATGTCTCCACTTAAAATCCCACAACCCGAAGAACACACAAAGATAGTCAATATAATAATGTACTGAATGCTTTTTCGATGGCTCATATTTTCATTTTCGGCAGGTCGGACTAAAAGCATGACAATATTTTACTTTTTTTTTGAATCTTTCTTTTTATTTTCTGGTAAATCAATAGATTCGATTTAAAAACGAAATTATCAATTTGAGATTTCTTGATGTGAGATTTCTCGCTGTTGGATATCTCGCTGATACACTTTTACTGCAATATATCCCACGTATAGTGAAGCATTTGTCCTTGCCCCGACAAACC
>CAYRMV010000306.1:0-1751 GCA_964425255.1 uncultured Flavobacteriales bacterium | reverse complement strand
GAGCGTGCCAACAGGGCCTAGAAAACTGCCAATTAGTGCACCTGCTTGCGCTGATGAGGCCCCAGAGACCGCACCACCAACTGCGCCAATGGCGCTTCCTGCTTGCTTGCCAATGTTTCTTGTCTTTATGCGGTTAGAACCGCAATAAGGGCAAATTTGTGTCATGCGAAATCCTTTCTTGAGAGTGACACCGAGAGGTGATGTCAAGAAATGTATATATGGCTGAATTTTTTTATAAGGGGTTTCACTTGTTGCTAATTTGCAAAAAAACTGTGGGTTTGTGAAGAGTATTTATTAAAGACGACTGCTAGATGCCTGACTCCAGATCAAAAAATCCTTAATAAAAGATATCTAAATCGATATTAGGATGACTGTAACTGGTGCTTGGCTTAGTGTTTGCAGGGCCTATGACATCAGCGGTAGAGGCCCATGGAAATTTAATTCCATCGCTCAAAAACAAGTGAAAACCCTATGTTTTTGTGTGAAAGGCCCTAATTTTTTGCCTTGACGGACCTAACTTTTGGATCACTTAGTTTTAAGTGAAGAACGTTAGAAGCTTCATGGAGCACCGAGAGCAGCCTAGTTGTCTATCAAAAACAAGGGTATGCGATGCTCTTAGGCTTTGAGGAATTTTGGCCTAATCAAAATCTACAAAAAGTCAATACACCTGCAGAAGTGGATGCGTTGCATGTTTCTGCAGGTGTTTCGACTGTATTTCGCACTGCTGAGAAAGTTCGGTCTAGACCATTTGCATCGTTGCAGGGGAAAGATGCAGCGAATTGCGATGGATATAAACCCTCACACTAGATTAAGAGTTGGAGCTATATGAAATTTCAAGCAACACCTTCTGTGCAATCTTTCGATTCAGCGATCCGCATCAAAGTGCTTTGCAGCCTTCTTGGTTTATCCCGTAGCACCATTTACGGAAAAATAAATCCAGCATCTTCTCAGTACGATGCTACGTTTCCAAAGCCATTCAAGATTGGAGTTGCTGCTGTCGCATGGTCAAGCAAAGAAGTTTCAAAATGGCTGGAAGCAATGAAAGAAAAAGGAACTAAATAAATTTCAAAAATATCATCAATAATTATTTTTACCCTTGATGATCAAGGGTAAAAAACAAAATAAATTAATACCTAATTAAGGATTATTATGTTATATAAATATAATATCTTGTCATGCAAGATTATTTATTTATATCCATAAGAATATTTGATTGGTTTTTCTTTGAATGAAAATTTGATGTCCTATGAGTTTATTTAATGTTGCTGAACAAATAATATTTGGAGAAGATGATTTTGTAATTGGAGGTCAAGTTAATGGGGGTTATGAAGAAGCATATGAATACAAATTGCTAATTTTTGCAGAGCACTGTATTAATTATTACATTTATGGGATTGTAGATCCTAGATTAGAGCGTACGTATTCGAAGAAAGGGTTGATTCTTTTTTTTGAGGATAAGCGGAAAGATTTGATGCGCTGGATGATGGGGAATAATTCGGCATTCTCCGGATTTATTAACCTAAGGCCATCTATAAAGTTGTTTCTTAAGTATTTTGCAGATCCTAATGATTTTTCTGTATGGTCGGTTAATTATCCCAAGAATTCAAGTTTAGTGGTTCAGCAAATAAAGGATGCTCGAGATAAGGAACGTAATAGTTTTGAAAGAAGAGCTAGAAAAAATAGAAGAAGTATTCGTGAGCTTGTACGCAGTATTTATCAAGCAAGATCTAAAGTCCTTGTTTTGAGGATTG
>CAYRMV010000305.1:0-1778 GCA_964425255.1 uncultured Flavobacteriales bacterium | reverse complement strand
AAAACAAAAAAGTCTCAGATTTAATCTGAGACTTTTTTGTTAGTTTGCTGTTGTTAAGAAGATTTTTCTACTTGTTCTATCAACTGCTAAAACTTTCACTTTAACAGAGTCACCTGGTGTGAATTTTCTCTTAATCTTATCCATTTCTGATGTGTGGATAAGACCAACAGTTTCTTCATCCAAGCTAACAAGTGTACCAAACTGCTTAACGGCTCTAACTTCACCATCGATCAATTGACCAGCGTTGATAGTGTCCCAAAGAGTTTCTCTAAGGATTTGTGTTAAGATAATCTTATGATTACCTCTATCCTTAATGATTTCTTTGATGTAGAATTCAATCTGAAATCCAGGTTTGATTTCACTAATTCTCTCTTGCCACTCAGAGTTGATGTTTGCTTTGTGAATCATACCAGTTAAACACTCGTTAAATTCAACAAAGACACCAAATGGAGTTGTACCAGTAACATTACCTGTGTAGGTTTGGTCATACTTCAACTCTTTAACAGCATCTGGAATAAGGCTGTGTAAATACTTTCTTCTATTAACGATGTAAGTACCTTCTTGTTCAGCGTATGTTTCAATCATAACATCCATAGTCTGACCAACAATTGATTCAGGACTATAAAGTTTATTGATACCAGCCAATGTGTTTGGCATAAACGCTGGAAGAACAACACCACCATGTAGAATCTCTACATCATAACCTGCTGGGTTAATTGATTTGATGTGTGCTTTAACTGGTACTCCTTCTTCTAGAGATTTTAGATTACTGTGTGCCATACTTTCATATAAAGAAGCGATACTTCCTTTGATATAAAAATCTGTGTGGTTAATATCAGAGATTAGTACATCTATCATGTCTCCTTTCTCTGCATTTTTCAAGTATTTAGCCTCGCTAGGTCTTGCGTCGACACGGATATCATCTTTTAACCCGTTTACTGAAAAAATGTAAAGGTCTCTTTCTTTGCCTTGGAATTCAGCGCAAATAATATCACCTTTTTCTGGCATTTTTGCCAAATTTGACTCATAAAGGTCCATCATTTTCTGAATTTCCTTTGTCATCTTTCTTGTTTTTGATCTGAATGAATTATCACCATATAAAAGATCAAATTCTTCACTACTAATTGTTGTTTCTATCATATTCATATTTTTTAGTTCCTCAAGTTTTATGTTTTAATTTGTAAAAGTTTATTTATTTCTCTTAATATTTTTTGAAATCATATAGTCCCTCAATCTAGCAGCATCTTCATATTTCTCTTCTTTTAATAATTGAATCAATTTTTTATTTAAATCGATTGATAGTTCCTCATGTGTTGAAGAAACTTCAGTTAATGATTTGAAATATTCGTGCATTTTAGATATATCATCAAAGTGTATAGCTGGTAAATTATTGGAAATCTCATCCTTAACTTCTTTCAGCTTATCACTTTTTAGTAAAATATTTTTAAACTCCTCATTAAGAGCAGAGTTTTCCATTAAATATTTAGCTAAGTGATATGGTCTATTTTTAAATAGCTTTAGTAGGGTTACTAGTTTTTGATAAAGTTCGTCTTCATTTTCCATAATACATTTATGGATGATAAATGAATAAGTTTATACCTTTTCAAATAAAATATTAAAATAATAATCAAAGTTATACTCCGTGCTTGGATTATTTTGACTAAATATTAATTTTATTGAAGAATAATCAAATTCTGTTTCTGTTTGAATTTTCGTAAACTTATTATCAATAGTTAAATTTGAATTCCAATTATTCTTAAATCTAAGTAGGTTTTGAT
>CAYRMV010000304.1:0-1780 GCA_964425255.1 uncultured Flavobacteriales bacterium | reverse complement strand
TTATGACTAACGTTTTTACAATTAATTAATTATCAACTATTTGAAAAATTAATTTCATTAGTCTTGATGTCGAATTTAGCAATTTTATTTTGAAGTTCACGAACTATTCTTTTGCGCTTTTGGTCTAGAAATTCGTATGCATTTGGTGGAGTGTATGCTAGCTTTTTCACGATCATGTTCCAAATAATAATTGCTAGTTTTCGGGCAGTTGCTGTTACAGCTGCTGACCTTCCTTTCCGAATCGAAATTCGAATGAAAAAATTGTGAAGATTGGCATTTTTCAGATTTCCGATTACATTGGCCGCTTGTCTTAAAGCGATCTTCAATCGATTGCTTCCTTTTGGAATTTTATTGCTCAGTACTTTTCCTCCAGATATTTTATTGTTCGGTGCCAAGCGTAACCAGGAGGCAAATTGTTTTCCCGATTCGAATTTTTTAAACCCTTCTGGTCCGATCTCACTCATGATTGAAAGTACAGTTGAATGACTGACTCCTTCAATTTCCAATAAATCAACTCCTCCAAAGTATTGAAATGCAACTTGATTTAAATCGAAAGACTTAGGTGTGTTTTTGGTAACCCTTTTATGAATTTTAGCGGAAGTTTTTAACTTTTTCAATTCTGGATTTTGCTTGAAATACTGCTTCATGAATTGACTGATTTGGTCATCGCACTTTGCGATTTTCTTTTGCAAATCATTGTAAATATCAAATTCTTGAGAAAGGGCAAAGAGGTAATCTTTTCGTCCATTACTTTGCAATGCTTTTGCAATTTCTTCTTCTGATTTCCGGCAATTACCATGTCTCAAGGCTGCTAATTTTTGTGGGTCATCTTCACCAGCACAAATCAGAGAAATGATACTTAAACCGGTCAATCCGCAGATATCATTTACCACAACATCCAATCTAAAATTCATAAGTCTTAGATATTTTCCCATTTTCTTTGACGTGGAAGCGGACATATCCAAAAGATTGGTTCTGTGTCTGCAATAAGTTCTGAGTTGCTCTGTTGCAGAATCTGGGAGAAAACTGCCACTCAACAATCCTAGTGAATGAAGCTTCTGAATCCATTGACAATCCAATACATCCGTCTTTTTACCCTTAATGTTTTTGGTGAATTTCCCATTTGCCAACAAAACATCAAAACCAGCTCTTTGAAGTGCAGCAAACAGATTTTGCCAATAAGTTCCAGTCGATTCCATCGCAACAGTCGTAACTTCATTTTCGGTCAGCCACTCAATTAAAGCCAAGTGATCTTCGGCATAGACACCAAATTCTCTAACGTCATTTGATCCCTGACCAACAGCAACATAATGAGATCTACTTCCAACATCAATCCCAGCTGCACTAGGATTAACGATCTCTAATTCCATCTTTTTCTTTTTACGCATGATAAAAAAAATTAAAAATTGTTTTAAAAAAGCTTTAATGGAATGTATCTTTGGTAGAGACTATTATGATCGGGGTTCCGTCAACTGACGGACCACCATTGAAGTCATCACAAGCCTTTGGTATAGCGGTAAACTCGACCAAAGGCTTTTTTACATTCCGACCAGAATTGCGCACGAGCTCGTAGCATCAATTGAAAAATCGGTTTGAATTAAAGCCAATATGAAATTAGAAATTATTGTTTCCCGTTAGCTTGGGAAGTCAGTCCTTTTTGGCGGGACAGGGGGAATTGGCTATAACGTTTCGCAGCTACCCGAAGGTGGCGTTTTCTAAGCGATACACTGTCAGCCAAGCACAAACTTTGATAGAAGCACAAAGCTTGATTTAACCACTG
>CAYRMV010000303.1:0-1800 GCA_964425255.1 uncultured Flavobacteriales bacterium | reverse complement strand
TATTAAACATATCGGTAACCTGTTTACTATACTTTAAGAATGGCCCCAGAAATAAGGCTCTTTTTTATTTTCCGGGTAAATCAATAGATTCGATCTGAAATCGAAATTATCAGTATGAGATTTCTAGGTTTGAGATTCCCAATAACTGGACTTGAGACTAGGTCTCTTTGCTGGACCACAAACAAAAATGCCCACGAGTATTTCCCTTGATAGAAGTTGATTTGCAAGCCACTACATCAGGAGAAACATCATGAGCTCTGGTTACCGTATCAATCGTCTTTTGGATCTGCAAGAAACAAATTTTCAAGTTTGCGACATGGATGTGAAAGAAGATAAAATCACTTACACCATACGCCACAAAGAGCTCGCACAGTATATCTGCAAACACTGCGAACACCCACATGACAGCTACCACGACAAAGAATGGATTCACATACAAGATCTCCCACTGGGGAATCGCAAAGTTGTTTCGAAGATTGAGCGCATGCGAATACTTTGCCACTGTCAGATGGGCTATCGTGTGGAAAAGCTTTCTTTCAAAAGTCAGAAGCACTTTCTGACACAGCGATTTGTTGATTATATTGACTACACCCTTTATACAAAGATGTTCACAGTTGCAGACGTATCAAGACTTTTCAATTTAGATTACGGGATCATTTATAAAATTGACCACGATGTATTACTGCGTTTGTGGCAAGACGCTGAAGTTCCTGATCCTATCCACATCGCTGTTGATGAGAAATCTTACAAGAAGGGACATAAATATGTCACGATTGTTTCTGATGTAGAAAGAAAGAAAGAAAGAAAGAAAGATGGTGATCTGGGTTTCAGAGGGAATCGACAAGGGTTCCCTTGATGAGTTTTTTTAAATTATCGGCCCAGAAAGATGTTCAAGAATACAAACTGTCTCTAAGGATATGCACAAACCTTATATCGCAAGTTGCAATGAACACATTCCACAAGCGATGGAGGTTGCGGATCCCTTTCACGTTGTAAAAAAACTCAATGAGGTACTGGATGCTTGTCGCAAAGAGCTTGTTGAATCACCAGAGACTACTAAATCAGAAAAGAAATCCTTAAAGCAAATGAAATGGGTTATTCGCTACAAACAAGAAAACATGGGCGACAGAAATCAATCAAAGTTAAATCAACTAGAGCGACTCAATGAACCCCTTTACAGAGCCTACTTACACAAAGAATCATTCTTTGAGTTCTTCACCTTCGAATCACACGAAATAACGAAGGCTGGTGAATTTTTAGAAGAGTGGGTTCGTGATGCAGCAACGATCCCCATGGAGGCTTTTAAATACTTCGTAGGCTATATTGAAAGACATCGCGATCGGATTCTGAACATCATCAAAACAGGAAGAAGTTCGTCGTTCAGTGAGGCGATAAATCGTAAAATCAATGTTCTGATTGGAATGGCCTATGGCTATCATTGCTTGGAATATTTGAAACTAAAGATCCTCCAGCGTTGCGGTGCCATCGGTCGATATTGGACGCCAGAAGGAGTGTGAATGGTATCACAAATGATAGTCTAGGTTTTGAGAAAACCACCTCTGCGTCATAAAGACCCAGGAAAAATCTTGATGATGAATTAAGAAAGTGTTTAAAAATGATACATCGAAACTAATGTCCCCATCTAGAGTCCAGCTTTATTGATTACCACTGCCTTTCAAGACTTTAGCCCCATAATTTTTCTATTTAAAATGCCGAACTAATCTCGACATTAAGAACTAATAAATGACTCAAAGGATCCAAAGATGAAATCACTGAAATCATGGATGCATGGACTTCGCG
>CAYRMV010000302.1:0-1804 GCA_964425255.1 uncultured Flavobacteriales bacterium | reverse complement strand
GAACTCCTGTTTCCAGGATGAAAACCTGGCGTCCTGACCACTAGACGAATGGGCCTTAAGTGTGTTTCCCTGTGTTTTGGGAGTGCAAATATATATTGAATTTCTGATATTGCAAGCGTTTGATTGATTTTTTTTCAAAAAAAATTACAGATCTTCTGCTTCAAACTTGAATCCGAGACGTTTACCTGTTTGCATATTTAAGTTCGAACTGATTGCTTGCATTTGCATTACGTTAATTTGCGCTACGATTTCATACGGTGGAGTAAGCAAATCGAAGTCTAAAGCATAGGCAAATGCCGTGTGAGCGATCATTCGAAGCATCTCATCGGTTAAACAATCTTTCGCAACATCTTTGAATTGTGCACCCAATTGACCTTTTCCTTCCACAAAGAAATGACCCTCTTGATTCACAAAAATTCGTCCAATTAAATAACCCGGGTCGTTCATTCGACCTTGAATGAACGACTGGGCTAAGAAATTATAAATATAAATGATGCCGAAATATCCATTTTCTGGATGTTCCTTTAAGTAAGGTTGATTCCAAAAAGGATGATTTTCGGGCAATAAAAAGACATTGGTATGCATGTGAAAAACCAAGACGTCGCTTCCAACAAAAACCTGTGCTTCGTAATCTCCTTTATCGACAAATTGCATGCGAACACGTTCATCCGGAATTTGCGGTCGAAAGAAATTTACTTCTTCTTGCATCACACGTTTGAAGTCAGAAAAGACTTTTTTCGTGTCAGCATAAATATCTTGCTTCATCGCTGATTTGGTGAGCAAAATATCTAAAATTGATTTGCGGTTATCGTCAATTGGATTTCCCATGTAATTCGTTTTAATATGCTTTAGCAAAAACAACTCTCCGAGCAGAAGGTTTACCAGTTACCATACAAGTACCTTCCTCCTCTTCTACTTCGATCGGTATACATCGAATTGTAGCCTGTGTTTCTTCTTTGATACGCGCCTCTGTTTCAGCTGTTCCATCCCAATGAGCTAAATAAAACCCTCCGTCTTTCTCTAAACGCGTTTTAAATTCCTCGTATGAATCAACTTGGTGGATGTTTTCAGCACGGAATTTCAATGAACGCTCAAATAAGTTTGATTGAATTTCTTCCAACAAATTTTCAATGTATTGAGCCAAACCTTCCAAAGCAACAGTCGATTTTTCTTTCGTATCACGACGAGCGATTTCTACTTGTCCATTTGCTAAATCTCTAGGTCCGATAGCCAAACGTACTGGTACCCCTTTCATTTCATATTCAGCAAATTTCCATCCTGGACGACGGTTTTCATCATCGTCATATTTAACAGAAATCCCCATTCCACGAAGTTCTTTCATCAGCTCTTGTGCTTTTTCAGTAATCATAGAAAGATCTTCTTCAGAACGGTGAATCGGAACAATTACCACTTGAATTGGCGCTAATCTTGGAGGTAAAACCAATCCTTCATCATCTGAATGTGTCATGATTAACGCACCCATTAAGCGAGTTGAAACACCCCAAGAAGTAGCCCAAACGTGTTCCAATTTACCTGTTTTATCAGCAAATTTCACATCAAAAGCTTTGGAAAAATTCTGTCCCAAAAAGTGAGAAGTTCCCGCTTGTAATGCTTTTCCATCTTGCATCATTGCTTCGATGCAATACGTATCATCAGCACCAGCAAAGCGTTCACTTTCGGTTTTTCGTCCACGAATTACCGGCATCGCCATAAAGTTTTGAGCAAATTCTGTGTAGACATTTAACATTTGTTCAGCTTCCGCAACAGCTTCAGCTTCTGCAGGGTCTTTTGTTATAAATTCAGT
>CAYRMV010000301.1:0-1815 GCA_964425255.1 uncultured Flavobacteriales bacterium | reverse complement strand
TTCAACTCCAATTGAAATTTCAACTCCAATTCTTGATATTTTCGAAGTTTGGACAAGTTTCTTTTAACTTTTTCTTCTTTTAAACTATATTGGATGTCCTTGGTTGTATGATTAATCTTCTCTGTATTGCGACCAGAATTAATATCTTGATTGTACTTCCCGAATAATCCATAAATACTGAAAATCACAATTATTATCGAAACTAATAAATTGTAAAGCTTAGCATCTAAATTATTATAAGTCAAATACATCCCAATCATTGTGAGCAAAAGCCCAACTATCAATATGAATATTGCCATTTTCTTTGTATTGAACAAATTCTTCATTTACCGTAGTCATTAAATATCTATTCAACCAGAAATATAAAATTGGCCGATTTCAAACTCACATTAAACAACATTTTCACTTTTTTCTTAAAAATTAAGAAATACAGATTATTAAATGCGTGATTCTAAAATATAAGTAGACATAAATCTTGTGAAATCAAGGAACAAGTGAAAAGCAGACTCCTTTACATTATGTTTCTCAATTTGAACTGACAGGTAAGTTGCGGGTTGTAGAACGTTTTCAGAATAAAAATAAATTACTTTTCTTGTTAATATCTTTTTTTCTTTTTCAGATAGAATGGAACTTTCGATGTCATTTAGCAAAGTTTGTGTTTTACCAGACAAAAAGTAGAGAGTGTTAAATTGCGGCATATTAAACAAATCATCGATTTCCTTTTTAGAATACGAAATTTGACTAAATTTTAATAGAGCATCCTTTCCGCAATAATTAATCCTAGATTTAAAAACACACTTTTCAAGTTCATCACGCATTGAGTTCAGGTCATTTTGAAAACTCTCAAACTCTCTAAATCTTTCCCTTTCTATTTTCAAATTTTCGACATTTATTCGATAAGAATCTTTTTTATAAAAATGATCTAAAACATCTTTAGAAACCATAATCTCTTTGATTGTTGTTTCGTGAATAAAATTTGAATCATCGTCAATGGTATATAGAAGAGAGTGGATTACTGGTTTATTCAGGTTATATCTATTAACAATTGCTTTTATTAGTTCATAAAACCAACTTGGTGCTTTCGGTGAAACATATATCTTCTCAATTAATGTTTCTAGGTCAATTCTAGCGAATTTACCGTTTTCATTGGTATCGATGATGATTTTGTCACTATGTTTATTTTTGGCCGTCGTTCTAGTATTCCATATGACAGCACGAATTTCTCTTTCATGCTCAAAACTCACGCGTTTAAATAAAAATGGAGTTAAAGCATTTAAAAAATACATTCCTTCATTATTGTAATCGATGTATTTAACCGTTCCAATTCGCACATCATCCTCAGTAGCATCAAAAGATCTTTTCAGATTTCCAATATTTGTTTGTATCGCTATTCCGTTATTGGAAAAGATTGTCCACATTGCATCAGATTCATGTTCACTTTGATACCAACAATTAATAAAAGTTAATTTGCGATTCACTGTAAGTAAATTCAGTAAATCCTTTTGCATCTGACTGGCATTTTCAAATTCCGAAAAATATTTGGATATATTTTCAACAGTAATCTTAGGGATTGTACCCTCATAAGGATCTATAAATTTGTCTGATCTGGTAAAATAAAGTGAAGATGTTTCTAATAATGACATGAACTTTGACAGATCTAAGTATCGCCAAACCATTAAAGATTCATCTGAAGGTAACTCAAAATCAGGATGTTCCTTATACATTCTACTTGATTAACACGAAAAAGAAAAAATGTCTTTGATTTTTATTGCCGTAGCGACATCCTAAGTTATTAAATGTTCCTGAAAAAGAACC
>CAYRMV010000300.1:0-1827 GCA_964425255.1 uncultured Flavobacteriales bacterium | reverse complement strand
TAATTGTCTTCAACACCACAACCTACGCAATTCGTCCCACTTGCCCATAACGGTTTCCAAATAGGCAAAGGCGCCTTTTCAAATATAATCGCTTTGGCGCTTTTGTTTATTTGGTGTTATACACATTACAACAAATCCCATTTGATTGTGTTCTTTTTCAGTTTTTTGTCAAGTGCTTTTTGAATAAGCCATTTTTTTGGTGTTGCTTTTTTTATTTTATGTCTGATCTTTTGCATGAAGTCATCAGAATCTCTAATAATATTTCCTGCATCAGTTGTGTATTCTTCGAATGGTTTAAAATTCACAAACGAAATATTATTGTTGGTAAACAGGTTTTTTACTTTTTTAGAAACGTATATTCTAGCTGTGAAATGACCGAATTCATCAGGCCTTTCCATTATAAAATCAGTTCCATCCCAACTACTTTCATTGAAGTATAATCCTTTGAATTTTGGGACAATCATACCTGAAGGACTCTCTTCAAATATTATTTCCGAACGGAAATAATCTATAGCGTCTATTCTTCCATTAATACAGACAGCATAGTATTTTTCATTTAATATTTCACCAGCTTTGTTTTTAACTATTGCCGGAATATAATTTACACCTGTGATGTTATTTTCTTCAAAAATTCCCTTTAAATCTTGGTTGATACAAAATGGACTTAAAACACCATTCCAAAAAAAGGTGTTGGGTGATTTTCCGCCTTCCAAATGTCTAATGTCTAATTGTTCAGGATTAATCTCACATCTCAGCACTTTTACCCAATCTTTGAAATCAAGTTCTACCTTGCCTCTATAATTCTTTGTGGAATATGAGTCATCAAAACTGTAAAAGTTGTCATAGAAGTTGTTGTTAGTCATTTCCATTGTGTATAACGTGTCGCAGCTACCCGAAGGTGGCGATTTCGAAGCGATTCACTGTCAACCAAGCACATACTTTGATAGGTGCACAAAGCTTGATTTAACCACTGAACCGCCACTTTTGGGTAGGTGCTGTTATGGTGCGTTTTTCTATTCATTTTCAAGTCGTTTCAATAAATTTTTCAAGTCAGAATATGGTGCTGAGTCGTCAGTTTCCCATTCTTTCTTGTTGTCAATTCTGTTCTTAATAGCTTCAATACTATAAGGTTTGCTTGCCTTTAATATTCTATAGATTTCAGGAATGTCAGGATAGTCAGTTGGGTCGTAATACATCCATACATTTATTAAAAGGTCTAAATCGTCTTTGTTGGTTACCGTTGATAGTGATTTCAGGCTTTTGGTCATTAAGTCCTTGTCGTCTTGGGAGTCAGTCGATTCTTGATATTTTATATAGTCTTCAAAAACATATCGAATGTTCTTAATGTGGTCAATATTTAATTCATTCCAAAGAGTTTCTAAATACTTACTGTCGCCCAAGTCAAACCCAAAGTCATTACCTTCTTTTAAATACTGTCCACTCCCCCTGAATTTTCTTGTAGTTCCGTCTTTGAAATGAACGGTTATAAAAAATCTGGTCATTGATTTAATTGGTCCAACGGATTTTGAGTTGTTCCACTTACTTACAAATTCATTTTTCTGTTTCTCGGTCAATAGTTTCTTGTCTAACTGAATTGTGTCAAGTTGCTCGGATTTATTATTGATTTCAATGTAGTCAACCGTTTCAATATCAATTTTCGATTTCTCAAAATTTGATTTATTCTTTGTCTGACCACAAGCTGTCAAAGTTGTCGAAATTATAAAGGTCAATATGTATGTTAATTGTCTCACGGTCGTCTTTTTAAAATGCACCATAACGTTTTGCCGCTTTGCGAAGGCGGGGATTTTCAGCACTAAACTTCATTAG
>CAYRMV010000299.1:0-1831 GCA_964425255.1 uncultured Flavobacteriales bacterium | reverse complement strand
AGCAAGCTAAAGAAGCTTTCGAACGTGCGGCTCACAAACTTCCTTTCAAAACTCTTTTCTTGGTAAGGGAGTAGTGGTATGAAGTTCGTAGAGATTAAAGATCTTTCTGTAGCAGAATTAAAAAAGAAAAGAACAACTCTTTCTGAAGAGTTGTTCCAGGCACGTATCAAGAATTCAATTGGACAACTTTCGAATCCACTTGAAATTCGCGATCTTCGTCGCAGCATCGCTAAAATCAACACAGCGATTGTTAAAAAAGTGGCGAGATAGAGGTAGGGAATGAGTACTGAAACTAATACTAGAGGACGTAAAATTGAGGTCGTAGGTGAAGTTATCAGTGACAAGATGGATAAAACTATCTCTGTCCTCATCTACCGCATGGTGAAACATCCAAAATACGGTAAGTACGTTAAGAAGACGTCTGTATTCAAGGCTCACGACGAAAACAACCAGGCTAAAACTGGTGATATCGTTAAGATCCGTGAAACTCGTCCTCTTAGCAAAACTAAGCGTTGGGCGTTGGCTGAAATCGTAGAATCGGCTAAGGCGTAAGGGGATTTGTCATGATTCAAATGCAAACTAGACTAAATGTAGCTGACAACTCTGGCGCAAAAGAAGTTATGTGCGTAAAGGTTCTTGGTGGATCAAAAAGACGTTTTGCTTCAATCGGCGACGTTATTGTTGTTTCTATTAAAGAAGCTTTGCCAAACGCTAAAGTTAAAAAAGGTGACGTTGCTAAAGCTGTTGTAGTTAGAACTGTTCATAAGCTTCGTCGTCCAGACGGATCTTACATCCGTTTTGATGATAACTCTGCAGTATTGATCAACGCTTCTAAAGAGCCCATCGGTACACGTATCTTTGGACCAGTAGCAAGAGAACTAAGAGCTAAAGCGTTCGCGAAGATCGTTTCTTTGGCTCCGGAAGTTCTCTAAGAGGTGTGATGTGAATCGATTACATACAAAATACAGAAAAGAGATCGCTCCCGCTCTAATGAAGCAATTGGGAGCAAAGAATGTGATGCAAGTTCCTCGTTTAGAGAAAATCACTCTAAGCGTGTGCTTGAGCGAAGCTGTTCAAAATCCAAAAATTTTGAACACTGTTGTTGACGAGATTTCTTCAATCACAGGTCAAAAAGCTGTTATCACTAAAGCAAAAAAAGCTATCTCTAACTTCAAATTGCGTGCAGGCATTCCATTGGGTGTTCGCGTGACTTTGAGAAGAGAGAGAATGTGGTCTTTCATCGATCGTTTGAACACTTTGGCATTGCCTCGCGTAAGAGACTTCCGTGGTTTGCCAAATAAAGGTTTCGACGGACGTGGAAACTACAACATGGGCTTGAAAGAGCAGATCGTGTTCCCGGAAATTAACTACGATAAAGTAGATAAAGTTCGCGGTATGAATATCACTATCTGTACAACTGCTAAAAACGACGCTGAGGGCAGAGCGCTTCTTGAAGCACTTGGCATGCCCTTCAGAAAGTAAGAGGGGTGTAACTTGGCTCGTAAGGCAAGCATCGAAAAAAATAATAAAAGAAAAGCTCTTGCTAAGAAGTACGGACAACACAGAGCGGAACTTAGAGCAAAAGCGCTTGATATGAAACTTTCTGAAGAAGAAAGAGCATTGGCTCGCAAAAAGCTACAAGCTCTTCCTCGTGATACAAACCCTAATCGCACGATCACTCGTTGCGAAATTTCTGGTCGCCCTCGTGGTAACTACAGAAAGTTCGGTTTGTCTCGTATCGCTTTCAGACAATTGGCCCTTGACGGAAAATTGCCTGGCGTAACGAAAGCTAGCTGGTAAGAGGATTACTATGGATACAATTTCTCAGTTC
>CAYRMV010000298.1:0-1871 GCA_964425255.1 uncultured Flavobacteriales bacterium | reverse complement strand
AAAAGGACAACGTAAACAAAGGTAATTTCTTACGGTTAATCGGGCTTTCACTGATGAAGAAAGGCAATGTAGATAGTGCATCTGTTTACTATTACAAAGCATTGAAAACATTAGAACCGACCAAAAACACCGAAAAACTGGGCTTGCTTTATGATGATATGGCACGGATGTATCGCAAGCTGAAGCAAACCAAAAGATCGTTGGAGTTTTATGATAAAGCCTTAAAATTATATGAGGCTGAAAATAATCTTGAAGGTATTGCACGTATCAATAATGAAAGTGGTGCTGTTTTCAGGGACGATTTAGCGGATTACAAAACCGCTAACGAACGCTTTGAAAAGTCATTGCGTATCCAGCGGCAACGAAATGACAGTGTGGGAATCGGATATGCACTGGAGTTTTTAGGTTATAACCAACTGCTCATAAAAGACTACAAAAAATCGGAAAGTTATCTGATGGAAGCATTGGCTATTCGTGAAAAATTGAAAGATGATTTTTCCACAATGCTGAATTATACGGCATTGGGAGAATATTATAACCAAACCAAACAACCGCTAAAATCCAATGAATATTTTGAAAAAAGCAATGCTTTAGCCAAAAAAATAAATTACCCTGATATTCAGAAATACAATTATGAAAACATCATGCACAATTACGAGATTTTGGGAGATTATAAAAATGCTTATCAAAACCTAAAAGCATTTAATGTGCTCAACGATAGCTTGTACAATACCAAAAGGCTGAAAGATGTAGAAGAGATCAGTACCAAATACGAAACGGCTGAAAAAGAAAAAGAAATTGCTGAAAAAGAGCTTGCCCTTAAAAATCGTAATCAATGGATTTTCGGATTGGTAGCATTGGCGGTTATCATCGGACTGATTGGCTTCTTACTATACAAACAACAGACACTTAAAAACATTCAACAGCAGAAAGACAATGAACTAAAATTGGCATTGGAAAAAATAGAAAGTCAAAATAAATTGCAGGAACAACGGCTGTCTATCTCACGGGATTTACACGATAATATCGGAGCACAATTATCATTCATTGTTTCGACAATCGACACCATTAAATATTATGTTTCGGATAAAAACGACCGACTGATAAACAAACTCGACAATGTCGGAGTTTTCGCCAAAGAAACGATACAGGAACTTCGGGATACCATTTGGGCAATGAACAAATCCGGCATTACCATCACAGATTTACAGGCACGCATTGCTAACTTTATCGAAAAAGCAAAGCAATCCTATCCGAATATTCATATTTCATTGGTGATGGATAAAAATATTGCTGAACACACCGAATTTACAGGTTCACAGGGCTTAAATATTTTTCGCATCGTTCAGGAAGCTACCAACAATGCTCTGAAATATGCAGAAGCCAAACAGATCGAAATAGTAATAAACAAAGAAGATGGTACGATTCATTTCCTTGTAAAAGATAACGGAAAAGGATTTGTAGAAAATGAAATAGAACCCGGCAACGGACTGTTGAATATGCGGAAACGAGCTTTGGAATTGGGCAATGAATTAGAGTTGAGTTCGGATACAGAAAACGGAACAAGTGTGTCTTTCAGAGTTAATGATAAAAAGCAAAACTTATGAAAAAGAGTATAGCCATAATAGACGACAACAATTTTCTGATAAAAAGCGTAAAAGAAAAATTGTCGTTTTTTGAGGATATTGATATTTCCTTTTCTGCAAATGACGGTTTGGAGTGTATGGATAAAATTCAGATAAAAAGACAAACTGACTTAATCCTGATGGATATTGATATGCACAAACAAAACGGTATAGAAACCACTGCTTTACTAAAACAAAAATATACTAAGATAAAAATCATAATGCATAACTTTATTTATGATGACG
>CAYRMV010000297.1:0-1896 GCA_964425255.1 uncultured Flavobacteriales bacterium | reverse complement strand
GTCATTCTTGCTCTTTTGAGTTTAAAAGTGGGCACCTTGACAGAAACGGGCACAGTTGCCCAGAGCATGAAGAACGTAGTAATTGTCATTGTACTTTGTACAGCACTAGGGGCTTCTATAAAGCTCGCAAGTGGCTTTCTTGAAGCCACGGGTCTTGCTGGAAGCCTTGGCTCAGTAGGAGCCACGGCATCAGCTATGGCCGGAGGTATGTTAATGGGTGGACTCGGAAAGATTATAGCGAACAAAGGCGCGATTATGGGCGCGGGTTTATCTGGATTAAGTAGTCTAGCCTCATTTGCAAAAAACCCCTCCAATTTTACAAGAAATGCAACATCAATGGCAATGAATGGAATAGGAAGTGCGATCAGAAGAAAAGCAAATTCAGAAGGCGTGATGGGTAAAACAGCAAAAGCACTAACTACAACAGCAGATAAATTCTCAGCAACAAAAAACAAAGCAAGCGAGAAAGTTGCTAGTGTGAAAAATACAATTTCTGACAAGCTTAATAATCCGACCAATACATCAGGAAGAATGATGGCAACAGCGAAAGCAATGTTAAATAATCCCGATGAATTTAGAAAAAAACATGAAGCACTCAAGGGAATTAAGGAAATCGGGGCAAAGTCATCATTTAAACCCCATGGCTATTCGCACCCATCAATCAACCAGATTAATCAAAAAGTACCAGAGATTACTAATGCATCTAAACCGACACAGCCTAGAGGTTTTGGGTTATGGGCAGATAATAAGCGAAGTGTACCAACTGTAAGTATTTCAGAAAAAAAGAACTCCAAACCACCTAGAGATAAAAACCCAAAGGAGCAATATAAAAGAAACAAATCGTCTTATTCTTTAAAGAATTTCAATCAAAATAAACAGTACAGCGTGAATAGGATTTTGAAGAAAGAAACATATACGCACGACGAAAAATGGTTCAATGAGCAACCCAAACCCCTCCAAAACGGAATCATGAAAAAGTATAATATTCCATACGGCACCAAGCCTGTTCAGGGGGTGACTTATTATCCTTAGTAAAAAATGTAGTCAGCAGGGGTATTTTTTTCATACCCCCTGACTATCTTTTCTAAATTTCTAACCATCTAACTCCGCATTTCTCCGTTTCATGTTCACAAGCACACCCCTGAACACACTGATCACTTTAATTATTTTTTTCTTTTCTCTGTTAGTGTTTGAAAAAATAATAGAGAGGGTTTTATGAAAAAAATATTACTTTTAGCCTTAATTACACTTTTTGTTTCTTGCGGAAAATCGTCGAACAATGAGAGTTTTGAAGAGAGCACATATGGAACAACTGAAGGCAAGTTATGTGATACTGCAATAATTAGAGACTACAATAGTTTACTTAATATTTGTAACATCGAAGTAGGAGATAGTAGTATTTTTCGCGAAGACGTTAAGACATGTATTCAGAGTGCAGATACATTAATCAGCAAATATCCAAACATTAACTGCATGGTATCTCGCTTCTCAGGTAAGACCCTGGAAACCGAAAACTTCAATCTAACAACAAATGAAATTAGAATTGCACAAAGAGGCTATACGGCCGAAAAATATCTAAATTACAAAGACGGTAAGTCATGCGGGGAATTTTTTCTTCAGGATTACGGATCGATTCACTCAAGCTGTTCAGGCTTCGATTTTTCTGAAATAGGGGAAGTTTATGATTGCAAATTCTATCTCAATCAAATCATTACCAAGTACCCTAATTACAGTTGTACCTTTAAATCCGACTCAGGGGACACTGAATCTGTAAATTCAGAAGAATTAATTCAAGTTCAAATAGCACTTGACGGAATTTTAGAGCAGATGAACTAAATGCAGAATTGGGGGCAAACCCCCCGTGCTACTTGGAAGAGTTGATGAGTCTTCACTATG
>CAYRMV010000296.1:0-1927 GCA_964425255.1 uncultured Flavobacteriales bacterium | reverse complement strand
TATTTAAATGACGCACTAAATCTACATTAATTTTTTAATAAAGCTATTCATGCTTTATCTTTTATCTTGGGGGTTCATACACATGAACTTTGCTTACAAATCAATAGTTATACCCTAGGATGTTATTAAATACTGTGTAAGCGGGAAGCATAACTTAAACTTTTTTAATGCATCAAAAGGCTGCCTAGATATCAAAAAAAAATAGAGTTGTGCATTGCATAAATTAAAGTAGATATTCATATGAACTTTAATAACTCATAGAAGAAATTCTGATATGTGATCTATAAAATTAAGCCAAGTAAAACATTATATTAGCTTAAATAAAAAACAACCGAGATTTCGTTAGTAGTGGCGAGCGAATGCGAATAATAGACATATCTTATAAATTAAAATTTCGAATTATGCCATATTCCATATTTCATATTCCATAGAAGGTAAAAGTCCTGTAGGGTTTTTATTTATAATGATAGAAGCTAACGTATTATGTTAAATATGTTATCATAGAGGATCTACCCTCTTGTCTAAAATTTTTGATAATCGATAGCAAACAAGTACCGTAAGGGAAAGGTGAAAAAGAACTTTTTTAGAGTTAAAAAGAATCTAAAATTTGATGCAGATAATCTGTTGGAGCTTTAATTTAAAGTAACAGCGTACCTTTTGCATAATGGGCCAGTAAGTTTATATTTAAAGCAAGTTTAATTTAAATTAAGAAGACGAAAAGAAATTGAATTTTCAAAAGTATTAAGTTTTAAATATAAGACCCGAAGCTGAGTGATCTAATCATGAGCAGGTTGAAAATGATGTGGTAACACTCATTGAAGGACCGAACTCGTTTCTGTTGCAATAGATTGGGATGACTTGTGATTAGGGGTGAAAGGCTAATCAAACTCAGTTATAGCCGGTTTTCCGCGAAATATATTTAAGTATAGTCTGCAAAAGAAAAATATGGGGTAGAGCTCTTTTTAAGTGTGGGGGATTTTTAATTCTACTTAGCTTTGAAAAACTACGAATACGTATTTGTTTTTTTTGTGGAATCAGACATTAGGCGCTAAGGTTTATTGTCAAGAGGGTAACAGCCCAGATTAATAGATAAGGTCCCCAATTACTTATTAAGTTATAAGAGAGTGAAAAGATTTTGACAATTTTAAAGTAGGCTTGGAAGCAGCCATCTTTTGAAGAAAGCGTAATAGCTCATTAATCTAGTTTTTTTGCATCGACAATTTATAGGGGCTTAAATAAGTAACCGAATCTTTAATTTTATAATTTAAAATATTATAAAAGGTAGCGGAATATTCAATAAATCCAAAGATATTTTGACAAAAATATTTAAGATATTTGAAGTGAGCATACTGGCATTAGTAGAACAAAACAATGTTTAAACATTGTCGCCGAAAATCTAAGG
This sequence comes from uncultured Flavobacteriales bacterium, assembly GCA_964425255.1. Lineage (GTDB taxonomy): Bacteria > Bacteroidota > Bacteroidia > Flavobacteriales_D > Crocinitomicaceae > CAYRMV01. The sequence goes on along the minus strand of CAYRMV010000296.1, from coordinate 525 downwards.
TTTTCAATTCAACACTAAATGAAATTGAAAAAAAACGGACCCTAAGACAATAAGACAAATGTATAAGTTAATGGGATTTTTTTATTTTTTAATAATTTGTGACAAATATAGACTGCAGTTACTATTTGTAATGAAAAAATAAAGCTGTTTATATATTTCTGGAAATAGCAATTATTATGATATAGTAAGATAAAACCGTACCTTAAACCGACACAGGTAGATGGGTAGAAAATACTAAGGCGTTCAAGATAACTATGTTGAAGGAACTCGGCAAATTAGCTCTGTAACTTCGGAATAAGGAGTGACCTAATAACAGGAAACTGTATTTGGTTAGCATTAAAGAGGGAGAAGCGACTGTTTAACAAAAACACAGGTCTCTGCAAATTCGAGAGAAGATGTATAGAGACTGACACCTGCCCGGTACTATCAAGTAATATGGAGATGTTTAGACATCGAAATTAAGCTCTAGCAAACGGCGGCTGTAACTCTGACGGTCCAAAGGTAGCGAAATTCCTTGTCGGGTAA
>CAYRMV010000295.1:0-1933 GCA_964425255.1 uncultured Flavobacteriales bacterium | reverse complement strand
CTCTTGGTCGACAGTTCGGAGATGTTTTCCGACAAAAGGCGGATTACCTAAAATATATAGGGTTTTTTGGGGATCATTTAAAATTGGCGCTAGAAATCCTGACCAATCCGTTATTAAAGCGTTACCAATTGAAATATTTGCTGATTTTTTCAGGGGAAGTCTGACAAAATTTAATCCAAATTCCTCAGACAATTGCATATTCATTTGATGATCAGTTAACCAAAGCGCAACTTCGGCAATTCGAGCTGGAAACTCCTCAATCTCAATACCAAACATTGAATCAACGTCAATTTTAGAAAGTTCTGAAACGTCTAGAACAAGTTGGTGCTCACGATTTTTTGAAATATTTCTCCGCTGTTTGATGATTTCAATCTCTAATCGCCTAATTTCACGATAGGCAATAATCAAGAAATTGCCACACCCACATGCTGGGTCAAAAAAATTTAGCTTTGAGATTTTTTCGTGGAGTTCGCTAAGTTTCTCATCTTTAAATTTTACCTTTTCATATTCTGCAAGAAGATCATCAAAAAATAACCCTCTGATTACCTTAATAATGTTCTTTTCTGATGTGTAGTGAGCCCCGAGATTTCTTCGAAGTTCTTTATTCATTACAGATTGAAACAATGAGCCGAAAATGGCTGGAGAAACCTTGCTCCAATCGAAAGAACAAGTCTCGAGGAGGATTATCCTCATTTTTTCATTAAAGGAGGGAATTGTTAATTGTTCACCAAAAAGAGCCCCATTTACATAAGGAAAAAGTTGCAGTTCCTCATCAAGGGTTCTTTGTCTTTTTTCTGTTGGCTTATTTAATGTTTGAAAAATGGTGGAAAGAATCGCGCCGGTGTCGGAGCCATTCTTGTTTGTTCGGGTTTCAATAAAAAATTCAAAATGGTCCTTGGGAAAAATGCCGGTATCATCAGCGAAGAGGCAGTAAACAAGCCGAACGAGAAAAATCTCTAATTCGTGTCCAGCATAACCACTGTCCAGCAATTCGTCATGAAGTTCCCCCATTTTTTCTGCAACTTTTATGTTAACAGGGTCCTCATCGTAATAGACATGCTTTTTATACCCACTAATAAAACTGAAAAGGTGAATTTTTTGGGGAAGTTCTGATAGAGTAAAATAGTGATCAACCTTGGCATCAAGGTCATGAAGGTGAAAATACTCAAAATCAGAAACCAAAACATACTTTGGCAAATCTTCGTCTTTTATACCCGGGAAGTAATCCAAAGCTTGTTCGTAGGCTTTATTTAGGTCTTTGCCCTTAGTCTTATGTTCAACAAGAAGTGTTCCGCGCCAAAAAAGATCAATCGCCCCTCTTGCATTTCCCAGTTTCTTAACGGATTCCTCAAAACAGGCAACCCGACGTCTGGAAAGCCCGAATATATTAAAAAACTCATTCCAAAAGGTTTGAGCCTCTGCCTTCTCGCTTGTAACCCCTTGCCAATCTTGGGCAAAAGCAAGAGCACGCTCTTTGATCTCCTGTAGGTTTAATAGGGGCATAGTTCATCCTTTTTTTTATTGTTGATAATACCATAGAATTTTAATCCCAAGGAATGATGAATTTTTACCCGACAGAACCATCAGCCGGTGCAACTGCTAACGGCTCTGATAAGCATTTAGCTTCTATTACATTGGGCGATAAGTTAATTAGGGCTTTTTTTTCTCAATATTTTGTGGGCGAGGTGGGTTTTGAGGCTTAGGCTTTGCTGGCTCCGGATTCTTTCCGCCTCTCTTTTCCATTCCCTCTTTCAGAATCCTCAAGTCTTCCCGGGTTTCTTTTGCCATTTGAATGTTCCTCCTCATTAATAGGTGTTTTTGGAAATGGGACTTCTATTGATAATTCGTCTCTATTTCTTGCCAAGTACAAATGTCCAACTTCATACAAAAATTCGCCATCGCCAGAGTTTGAATATACGGAGACGTTTGAAGA
>CAYRMV010000294.1:0-1956 GCA_964425255.1 uncultured Flavobacteriales bacterium | reverse complement strand
ATCACACTTACAGCAAAGCCTGGAAAAGAACAGGAACTCCAAAACTTTCTCGCAGGTGGTGCCGCAGCAGTCACAAGTACTGAGCCTCAGACCGTGTGTTGGTTTTCAGTCAGAATCAATAACAACACATTTGCGATTATTGACTTCTTCAATAATCAAGCAGGTCAGGATGCTCACCTTAACGGTCAGGTAGCGGCGAGCCTGAAACAAAAAGCCGCGGATCTTATCGAGGGTGGTTGGGAAAATGGAGTGCTCAAGAACTTTCAAGCTTTTGATGTCCTTTCAGGATCACACTAAGTATTTCATAAATATCGAGGATGGCGTTAGTCGTCTGTCCTCGGTATTTATTATCCTGTTAGGCTTATTGCACACAGCGAGCAGTCCATTGTTCTAACAAAACTTGTTTCTAAAAATGTCTTTAATCAAAATCGCAGTCGTATCGGCTTTTGCCGCCGTTGCCAGTGGCCATCTTCCAGCAGTCATCAACCAAGTCTGTAAGGCATAGTTTCACCTTATTCAAGAATCCAAGGCATCGAAGTGGCCAAAGGCCATGCGTATGCCTAGCAGATAGTGGTCTTTAATTAACTCGTTTTTATTCAATTATTCTGAACATAATGGTACTCTGAAAGAATAACGAATAAGGAAAAATTTATGCAATTTAAAATCACGCATGATGGGTTCAGAATAGAAGGAGAAACTTTCCCTTCTAAGACACTTTCTTTTTTAGATTCAATATTTCGTGGAATCGGCCAAGTCCTATTTCAAAACAATTCCTTCGCTGGCATTCTCTTTTTATGCGGCATATTTTACAACTCAGTGTCTTTTGGATTCGCTGCATTTTTTGGCGCTGTAGTTAGCACACTCACTGCAAGTCTCTTGCGAGCAGATATCGCACAAATTAAAAGTGGTCTTTTTGGGTTTAATGGAACACTCTCCGCAATTGGCTTAGTGTTCTTTCTTCACCCCAGCCCTCTCTCAATAGGTTATCTAGTCATTGCGGCAGCAGTATCAAGTATTTTGATGGCGGCAACTCTGCGATTATTTGAATCATTGAAGTTGCCAACACTCACTGCACCGTTCGTATTTACTACCTTGTGTTTCTTACTGGCCTGCGCACGCTTCGGGCGACTCGAAACTACTCAATTCTTACCAAACGCAGGCTTACCGCAGACAGCGCATGTTGAAGGCATTGTATCTGCAACGACTTTTTTTGAGGGACTGTTTAAAGGTGTGTCTCAAGTTTTTTTTCAAGAAAATATGGTTACAGGTGCATTATTTTTAATTGGTCTTCTTATAAGTTCTCGAAGATGTTTTATAATGGCCATTGTCGGATCAATCATGGGAATAGCTTGTGCTTGGCTCCTCGGAGCTAGTGAGCCAGCAATACGATCAGGAGCATTTGGCTTTAATTCTGTACTAACCGCAATCGCATTAGGTAGTATCTTTCTCAAACCAAACAAGACGGCTTTCATTTACGCAATACTAGGAACAGCCTTAACACCAGTAGCTTTTGCAGCATTATCTGGAGCCTTTGAACCGATTGGCATGCCTGCGATGACCTTACCATTCGTAGTAGTAACATGGTTGTTCATCCTCGCCAGTTCAAATTTTCCAGCAATAAAAATAAATAATTAGAATCTTAGAAAGAAATCGATATGAACATGATAACAAAATTGAATGATGCCTGGATTCTTCATAGAGAATAAATTGAAACAGTCCAGGATGGGATATGTGATGTCTATGTGGTTCTAGATGCAATCTCAGGTTACTGCTTAGAAATGGGAACATCAAAGAGCCCCCTGTCGTCAGCGCAGTTTTTGCGGGCATGGGAAATTCTCTGTCGTTATTCGGCATAAGGCTCGATGACTACAACTTGATCATGGAAGGCTCAATCCCCGTCTCGCTACTCGCGTTCCTCACTCAAGAAATTTTTGAACTACATTAGAAAAAAACTAC
>CAYRMV010000293.1:0-1999 GCA_964425255.1 uncultured Flavobacteriales bacterium | reverse complement strand
AGTTTATGCAAGTACATTTTTCACTAGTAGCAGTTTATGCAAGTACATTTTTCGCTAGTAGCATTTTATGCAAGTACATTTTTCGCTAGTAGCAGTTTATGCAAGTACATTTTCCGCTAGTAGCAGTTTATGCAAGTACATTTTTCGCTAGTAGCAGTTTATGCAAGTACATTTTTCACTAGAAGCAGTTTACAAACAATTAATCATCCGATCATTTTGCTATACTTATCACGGCGACCTAAATTGCGAGCTAGAGACAACTCATCCTATACAATAGTTTTTTTTAGTTGCATTGAACAATGTTTTACCCTAAACTTTTTATTAGATTCATAAAAAAAGTTAAGAAAACGTACACGGAGGCCGCAATGTCAGAAACAGAAAGACTGTATAACTTTAGTGCCATTAAGGATATTTTTGAAATTACAGAATCTAGAGATACATTCTATTCCAAGGCCGAAAGGGGTGATGAAATACCAAAACCAACTAAAACAAACAAGCAAGGCTACAGATACTGGAACGTTGGCGATTTAGCGGTAATCGGAGAAAAATACTCAAAACTCCCTTCTACAAACAATAACACTGCACCAATTATCAATTTTTACGTGTCTAAAGGTGGAGGATCTCATAAAACAACAGACGCTTTTAATTTAGCAACCTTTTTAGGCATTCACGGCAAAAAAGTACTAGTCGTAGGACTTGATTTCCAGATGAATATTTCGAGAAAGTTTAATATCAACAACAGCAAGTCGGCAACCGAAAGCACTGGGATAGTTTATAAATCAATGTATGACATTTTAGCCAATGATAAACCAGTTGAAGAAGCAATATACGAAACAAACTTCCCCAATGTTTGGATCATTCCAGAAAGCTCAAATTTAGTAAGACTTGAAGCATGGTTACTATCCAAGACGAAGCGTGAATATAAAATAAAACATGTATTAGATACGCTTAGACGCGAATTTGACGCCATTATAATAGACAATAATCCCTCTTGGTCTCAACTAAGCCTTAACGCTCTTTTCGCATGTGACATAAACATTGCATCCATCGGAACAGACTCCAACACACTAGAAGCTTTACCTCAATTTTTTGACACACTCGACGATGCTGAAATCAACCTACCAGATAACATTTTAGTTTTGGGTATGACAGAAAACAACGCGTTCAAAGCACAATCCAAAAATTATATAAAAAAGACATTTGGCGACATTTGTCTTGATAGTGACATAAGAAAATCTCCAAGGATCGACGAAGCAAATGCACTACACCTTCCCGTTATATTACATGACCCTAAAAGCCCTGTAGCAGACGACTATAAAAAAGTTTGCACTGAAATATGGAGTCGTGCGATTGAAATAAGAAATGGACTCAATATACCTGCAAATAACGAAAAACAAAGCTCATCAGCTAACTTAAATGCATAAGCTGTAAGGAGTTAATTCATGACAAGTAAAAACTTTGATTTTGACAGTACTATAGGCTATACAAGAAAAAAATTTGGGGCGACTCCTGATAAGGTAATCGACCCGTCTCAAATACCCACTGTTAAAATATCAGATAACAATTTTATCGAACACCCAAGCAACTCTACTAGCAACCACTTACACAATTTGGAAGTGGCAGAAAACAACACTAGCACCTCTGAACAGTTGCAAAAAAGGCCAGTACCATCAAGTGCAACTGTTAAACCTGCAAGTTCACGAATATCTATAAATAAGACATTATTGGATATGAAGATTAAGACTAGCGCAGACTGTCTCAGAATGTACTACTTAATCCATGAACTAACACAAGAGCTAAACAACACGTGGATTGAAATTGCTAGAACAGACTTTGAAAGCAATGGAATCAGACGAGGAAGACTAGTTAGTGCAAGAGAAGAAGGCGTAGAGAGACAACTTTTTGAATTTAGAGAAATAAAAGCTCTTAACAAAAAAAACATCGAGTACATAAAAGGATACGAATATAGATTAATTACAAAATAAAAAAGCCCTTCTGC
>CAYRMV010000292.1:0-2012 GCA_964425255.1 uncultured Flavobacteriales bacterium | reverse complement strand
TTTTTTAAAATCTCCATCGGCATTTCTGCTTTCTCGTCATATTCCTGTGCCTTTGGCATCATTTCGTTTTTAGCGAATTTCATGGCGAGATCGCGAATTTCATTTTGCTCTGAGCTTAATTCAAAATTCATACAACATCCTTGTGAATGAGATTAAATTTAGTTAGGAATTATTATTAATTTTTAATTGAATAGATTTCGATCACTTCTGAATTAGAAATTATAAACATTTTATCTCTGCTGGTACTGAAGTATATTTCTAAATCGTCAAAACCTGCTAAGTAAAGTAAGGAATTGTATTCTATTATTTTAAAGCGATTCCCGTATTTGTTGATTATATGAAAAAAATTGTTCTCGAATATGATATTTATTTCGTTTTTAGAATTTAATTCAACTAATGTAGTAGACCATTCTTGCAGAGTGTTGAGATGAGTAGAGGTCTTTTGTAAGTTTATTTCTAGATCATAGAGAGCAATATTTCTAAGCATAATAGGTATAAAGCTGGACTTGGACGAGAGAATAAATATATTTTCTTCGTTAAAAAATAATTCAGTTTTTATACCATTAATTAAGCCTGAAAAAGAAGAGAAATTATTATATTCTACTAGGAACGGAAATTTTTTAATTTGAGAATAATTTACAGTTAAAAAATTATATAACTTGGTAATGGATGATTCATGAATACATAAATAGCCAGATCCAATTAAGTAACTAAGTGAATGATTATCGCAAGAATCAAGTGCAATAAGCTCGTCAATACAAAGTTTCATTTTCAAAATTTCTAATATGTTTTTATGAAAATGAGTTTCTAATATAATTGAGATTAGGTCATATGCAACGTTCGAATATTTGTTTTTATTAAATGAATCCACTGAAGTGTTTTGTAGAAGATCTAAAAAACTGGTTCGATCAAGTTTAGTATCATTATTAGAAATATCTCGCGGCATTCCAAGTTCATTTGCAAATAATTCAAATACGTAACAATTGCTAATTTGCTCATTTTGAATACTAATAATGTCAGCTATTTTCATTCGGTTAATTTTAAAATAATCATAGAAAAAAAAATAAATGAAAATCTTAGAAATTGAGCCAAGAACTATTTCATTGTCGGAGTTATTAGATTTGAATGCATACAGGGGATTTGACCCATATGCGGATAAACTATCAAGAATGCCCAAATCCAATATGTTTTTGAATTTAGGGGTTCTAGTCATTTATTAATTACCTTTGAAAAAATTTTGCATGTTGCTTAATTATAGCTTTGAACTCATTATGATTCCAAAATAAAATATATGAAATTGGAAAAATTAAAAATTTTGGAAGATTCATTAGAAAAATAGTACCCGAGTGAAAAACAATACCAATAATCATTATATAATATTTTGTATGTCTATTCAGAAACAAAATTGGAAACATTATTTGAAACAGCATAGTTGACCATGTTAGTATACTTAGTAAGGCAAGGTTATTAAGTAAGAATGGAATTTGTACACCCTTGAATTCATCAACGTCTAATACGTAACTCAGTGCTTCGCCGTTAAGCCATGTTGTTCCCATTGTCTTGGCGATACCAGCAGAAAAATATACAACCATGATTTGAACCATGATTGTTTTTATAGTTAAATTATTTAAAAAAAATTTAAACTCGGAAGTAGGTTGAGAAGAAATAAATAAATTCCAAAACCCCAGAATGTAAAAAAAAGTATCACCACCAACGATTGAATCTCTTCGATGAAAAATAAGAATAATATAAAGAATATACTGAAGAATACACAAGGGGGTAGAGGTTTTAAAAAATAAAATAATTGTAATTAAGATCGAAATGGTTAAAAAAATAACATAAGTGGGGTGAGTGTAAAAAACATTAAGCGAATCCAGTATGTAAAAGTTTACACCTACAAACTCTGAAGTCAGTACGAAGTAGTCATAATTAATTAATCTCACAAAAAAACAAAACAATAGCCATGAATTTAATAGGGTTTTAAATAAGCCTATGTTCATAAGTCACTTATG
>CAYRMV010000291.1:0-2020 GCA_964425255.1 uncultured Flavobacteriales bacterium | reverse complement strand
CCCCCAAAAAAAAAAACACAACTATGAAATTGAAACTTATCGGACTTTTTACATTGACAGCTTTCATTATCGCTTGCTTTTACACGCTCCGACGAAAACGGAAAAATTGTAAAGGCGAACGAGCATTTTTGACCATTCACACCATCGTTTTTACAGCGATCTAGAATTGGAAGAACTGATTTTAAAATGGAATTTAAAAAGAAATGAAACAACTCCGCAAAGTAGACTTATTAATCATGCTCGTCATAACGATGCTGGGTATTGTACAGGGGCAGGTTACGGTTTTTTATATCGTCTATCTGTTTTGGTTTGAAGAGTTAATCCGCACCGTGGTGGATTTTGGCTATTTGTGGAGGGACAAAAAAGGAATTGCTGAAAAAATCAATTTCATAAGAACATCGTTCGGTAGTTTTTTTATACTGTTTATTTATTTTGTGTTCATCGTCGTGCTTTTTGGCTTCATGCTGAATTGGAATAACCCCCATTTGCTGGGGCAGAATCTCCTCGTGCTGATGTTTCGAAACTGGTATTTTAACACGAATCTAATATTGTTTTTGGCACAATACATTTACTTCCGAAATCAAGCCGACAACACTCAATTACAAATGCCATTGTTTAGTCAAAGACACATCATACTGCACATTTCCATTATAGTGGGCGCACTAATACAACTTGCAATCGCTCCGAATTTTGACCTCGAAAACAGGTGGGTTTCCGCATTGGTCATTTTACCGTTTCTGCTCTTGAAAATAGTATTGGACAGGGGAGAAAAATAAACGCTCAAAGCTGATTGAAAAGTTAGAATCACAAATACACGCTTGGTTTTGTGCAGAACAATAAAAGCAACAGCCAATTAAAACCAACTTTCATTCGGATTTTGTCCAGATCATACACAATATGCTACAGCTACTGGCCATCCAAACCTATTGAATTGTTAGACGCCAGCTTTTTATGGATTCATCCCAACAGGGTAAAAACTTCTAAAAACATCGACTTACAAAAATTCTTAAAACGCTATATTTGGGAAGGGGAGTTGACTATTCAGATTACCGAGAGATAAATGATGAAAACGAAGCTTATCTTATTATTATTTTTAATCGTTTTCTTAGGGTGCAATCAAAAAAAGCAGATTGATGAAAACAGGCTTGAAATTGAAATAATTCAGCAAACAATTTTTGAATTAAGCCCAGATTACCCGGACATCATGCCTTTAGAGATTCCTTTTACAGACTCTGAAGAATTGAGCAAACAACGATTCGATAGTGTACTGGTACGAAAAATACATCTGATAGATTCATTGGGTTTAGAAATTTGTCTTCATGATGAAATGAATATTCCACACGATGATTTCTTCGTAAAACTGAAACAAAATAGCGCTTTTAAAAACGTTTCTGTTCAAAATATCAAGAAGAAGAAGTTAAACCTAAATTACATCAATACGGATCATAAAGTAAGAATTGTTCAAAAATCAAAAATGGACGAATTACCAATAAACAACCTTGGTTTTGTTCAATATTCAAGGATTGTCTTCAATGAAAACAAGGACATGGCAATGTTTGCATTTAACTATTCAGATCGCACATGTGTAGGTGGTTTTCACAAATATGTTTTGGTGAAAAGAACAGGTAATAAATGGAAAATAATTAACTAATACTTTCTCTAACCCCAATCAGTTCAAATCCCTCAAAACGCTATATTTGAGTAGGGGAGTTGGGTGACCCGAACGGTAGTTTTAAAACATGGAAGTGATTGCTAATTAACAAGAACAATATCGAACTAACTGAGTGCCTCAAAGGTTTTAACCAAGATGCGCTCGCTCTAAAAACATTTTTTGGAGAGGAATCTAAATTCAAGATCAATTTTGATTATGATCGATTCCTAATTAACAAGGAAGCAAAACCTTTTAGAAAAAACGGAATTCTAGAAGTTTATGCCGTTGTGAAGATTAAACCTATCGACACCGATAAATCAAAATTTGACTATTCAATTCGTTATTCAGATTTGTCCATATTCTTAATCG
>CAYRMV010000290.1:0-2058 GCA_964425255.1 uncultured Flavobacteriales bacterium | reverse complement strand
ATCCCGGAGGCGCTCCAACCAAACGAGAAATTGAAAACTTCTCCATGTATTCCGACATATCAATTCGAACAAGTGAATCTTCCGTATCAAATAAATATTTCGCTAATACTTTGGCCAATTGTGTTTTACCAACTCCTGTTGGTCCTAAGAAGAAAAATGAACCGATTGGTTTGTTTGGATCTTTTAATCCAGCACGATTTCGCTGAATGGCTTTCACCACTTTTTCAACTGCTTCATCTTGACCAATGACTTTTCCACGAAGTTCATCCGCCATTTTGACCAATTTACCACTTTCTTTTTCGGCAATTCGTGTCACAGGAACTCCACACATCATCGAAACAACTTCTGCTACATGTTCTTCAGTAACTGTTACACGGTTTGTTTTACTTTCTTCTTCCCATTTTTTCTTTTCCAATTCCAATTGGTCTTGCAATTTGCGTTCATCATCGCGCAATTTGGCAGCTTCTTCGTATTGTTGGGATTTAATTACTTCGTTTTTCTTTACTTTTAGCTCTTCGATTTGAGCTTCAATGCCGATAATACTTTGTGGTACGTTGATGTTTGTCAAGTGAACACGAGATCCCACTTCATCCAATGCATCGATCGCTTTATCTGGCAAATGACGATCACTAATGTATCGATCTGTCAATTTTACACACGCTTCAATCGCTTCTGGAGTAAAGCTCACCATGTGATGCTCTTCGTAACGTTCTTTGATGTTGTTCAAAATTTGAATCGTTTCATCAATGGTCGTTGGCTCCACCAAAACCTTTTGAAAACGACGCTCCAAAGCACCATCTTTCTCGATGTATTGACGATATTCATCTAACGTAGTTGCACCAATTGCTTGCATTTCACCGCGAGCAAGAGCAGGTTTAAACATATTGGATGCATCCAATGAACCACTTGCTCCACCGGCTCCGATAATGGTATGAATTTCATCAATAAAAAGAATGATATCTGGATTTTTCTCAATCTCCGCCATCACCGCTTTCATACGCTCTTCAAATTGACCTCGGTATTTTGTTCCAGCAACCAAAGAAGCTAAATCCAAGGAAACGATGCGTTTATTGAAAAGAACACGTGAAACTTTTCGTTGAACAATGCGCAAAGCCAAACCTTCCGCGATTGCCGATTTCCCAACTCCTGGTTCACCTATTAATATGGGATTGTTTTTCTTTCTTCGCGATAAAATTTGACTTACTCGTTCTATCTCTTTTTCACGACCAACAATTGGGTCTAATTTCCCCGATTCAGCCATTTTAGTCAAATCACGACCAAAATTATCTAATACCGGTGTTTTTGATTTTGGATCGCTCGGTTTGCGTTGAGCTGCACCAAAAGAATCCCCTTCATCATCCGATGATCCTGGGAACTCAGCTCGAGGCAATTTGTTTTCTTCTTCCATATTGTTTTCTAGTTCATCTTTAGCATTTTCATAAATAACACCGTATTTATTTAAAATTCGACAAGCAACACTGTCTTCATCTTTTAATATTGATAAAAGTAAATGTTCCGTACCAATTACGGGACTTTTAAACAGCTTTGCTTCTAAGTAAGTCATTTTTAAGACTTTTTCTGCTTGTTTAACAAGAGGAATATTAGCAGCAGCTTGCGCGTATGTTTTTCCTGATTTGATTAAGCCGGCTTCGAGCTCACGTTGAATGTGAGGTAAATCTAAATTAAACTCATTCAAAATTCGCATGCCATTTCCTTCCCCTTGTCGGATTAACCCCAACAAAAGGTGCTCAACACCAATAAAATCATTCCCCAAACGTAACGCCTCTTCCCTACTGTAATTAATAACTCCTTTGACTCGGGGTGAAAATTTTGCTTCCATAATTCTGTTTGTTGTGTGTCTAAACTAAGTACTTTTTTGGGATGTAACAAATTTAAAAAAGATAAATTGTTAATAACTCATCCAAAAAGCCAATTTTCCACAGATTTTTGTTTATAATTTGGTTTTTTACCTGTTTCAGTTTGCGATAAAATCACTAATTTCGAACCTTGCTTTAACCAGCACAATTAACGTGCTAAAAATTTAAAAGTGACAACATG
>CAYRMV010000289.1:0-2061 GCA_964425255.1 uncultured Flavobacteriales bacterium | reverse complement strand
GCTCTCTTTTAGTTTGTGGATAGTGAGTAAGTAGTGAACCATCGAGTGCGACAATTCATTATCTTGATGTTCGTGTTTTTTCGTCGTCATAATCAATTTATAAGGTCTTTTGTTTGCCACGTCAAACGACAACTTTTATAGGCAGAACCGGGCCAGTTTTTCCGCTTGAGGAATCAACTTAACCCCTTAATTATACTGCTACTTCAAGGGGTAAAAAGCTCCCCTTCTCGAGGGTTTCAGAGTTTTAGGGTTACAATAAAGAAGAACCAGTTTTCCATGGGATTTAATTATGAAAGCACAATTTGTTGTCATTCTCAGTATGCTCAGTCCACTGCTCTTTGCACAGGTTGCAGGGATAAATACTGAAACCCAAAATCAACAAATCCTCTACAACAACGCAGTCAAATCAGATGCCGTCAAAAAAAACAAAGTGGGCAAACTTGAGATGACAAATACTCGCGGTGAAGAAAGCAAGATCATGGATCTCACTGATCAAGAGAAACAACTTTCAGAAAGTTTTATTCACCAAGGAAAAGCTAATCGTATCGTTGAAGAGCAATGTAATAACAGTGATGAAAACCGCGCGATCTGTTCGGGGCGCACTGGGAAACACAAGTTTATGGGAATGGATCCGGCCATGGTGCAGATGGTTTCTAAAGCTTATGCAATGATTGGAGCCATGGGGGATGTGGGAGAGCTTTCTAAGGGCGATGGAAAAGGTGTTAAAGGTTGGTTTGATAAGAAAGCTGACAAACCTGCAGGTGAAGCTTCAACTGCGACGGCAGACAATAAGCCAACTCCTAGCGGTGAAGAAAATAAAAAAGCCTCTGACTATTGTAAGTATATTCCGACCGTAACTGAAACGATTGCTCAGTTTCAACAAACTACTGCTCAACAAACCATGAATGAACTGCCTCAAAATCAAGATACAGCTCAAAAAGATGCTTTAGAAAAAGCAGCGAAGGCTCACGATGAGCGGGCCAAACAATCTCAAATGCAAGCCGTGGGTTGGTATGGTGGAGCCGCTTGTTACGCTGCTCGTTTGGCCACTGGTGGTATTGCCCTTGATTGGGCTTCAGGGTTAAAACTAGGAGCGGCTACATTACTTGGAACTTTTTATCAAAACGAAGTGAGTGCTCATAAAGAATATGCTTCTAAGGTGCGTGAGATTTCTTCAAAGCTTCCAGGTAAAGGTGACTGTAACCCGATTACTGATAGACTTTGCTATTGTTCAGAACCGGCGACAGAAAACGATCCTCAATATTGTTTAAAAGAAATGCATAAAAAAGCGATTGCGAAAAACTCTGTTCGTACGTCGTGTATTAATGATCAAATGAAAGCAGACCCACAATGTAAATGTGAGCTCTCAGATACTTGCTTTGATAAGTTAGTGCTCACTGAAAATGGTGTAGAGCTCGGGCTTAGTCAAGGTTTCGCCAACTCTCCTTTTAAAGGAGTGCGTGATTTAGTTCGTGGTGAATTAAAAGGTGGGACATTATCGAATGAATCTTACTCTGCTTCGATGGCTGCAGCGAAACGTGCCCTACAAGAACTTGCTTCTAAACTTCCTGACGATAACTCACCTCCTCCCACTGGTGATAAAAGAAAAGTTATGGATGAATTAATTAAGCGAGGATTTCCTGCTTTAATCGCCAAACAAATGGCCATGGCACCGATGCCTCCAGGTGGAGAGAAATATGCCGCAAAATTTCAAGGTGGTGCACTAGCAAGCATCAATGCTGCTGCAGTTTCAGCAACTAAAGGCAGTAACGTCTTAGATTTTTCAGGTGGTAGTGGACTTGGTACTCAGGGAGCAAAAGCGCAAGCTGAAGAAAAAAATGATTTTGATCTCTCTAAATTTGCAACAAATAATAAAGGTAAAACTCCAAATGCTAAAGTTTTAACCTTTTTAGAAAAAGCACAAAACCAAGCAACTATTGCGAAAAAAGATACTGTTATTTTTGAAATTATTTCGAATCGTTATCAATTATCTGGCAGAAAAAGACTGGAAGTTGAGGGAGAATAAATCTCCCTCCCTCTCTTTGATTATCTCACTAAAGA
>CAYRMV010000288.1:0-2085 GCA_964425255.1 uncultured Flavobacteriales bacterium | reverse complement strand
GGGAGGTTACAATACATTAAATGCCAAACAAGTCTTAACTAAAATCAAATCTAACTCTTTTAAAAGCAAAGGTATATTGTATGTTTTAGAAATGATGAAAAATGAAGCGAATTTAGAAAATGGACATTTAATTTCAATTGGAACACCTAGTATGAAAAAATCAATTGCTGAAAGATTTAATATTGAAGGGAACAAAAAAATGGTTAGACTTCTTATCGATTGTTCGACAAGGTATGATCAATTTAAATTGAACTTAGAAAAAATATTAATTAATTAAAGTGCATAACAGCAAACAAGCTCAAGCGGCAAACGTTCGCACTTGTTAGCCGCCTGCGCCTGTTTGCAAACCGTTATGCTCAATACACAACAGCGTAGAAAAGTATAACAATAATTCAATTAAATTAAATATTATAACTAATTGTACTTAAAATACTTACTTAATATGTTGATTCTATTCTGTATTTCGAATACAGAATGTATATGTGCTCAAATATATTGCCCAGCTGAAGAAACTTTCAATGGCCCTGTTATTTATGTGAAGGAATCTGTTTATAAATTACATAATAGAAGTGTCATAGGATCATACGACGAACCAGAGCTTGACACAATCAGATTATTTGAAAAAGCATTAATTCGAGTTAATAATGGCCTGATAATCGAAAAACAAATTCTTGGGGCAAATGATTCGCCATATTGTCATTGCACAAAAACATACGCATCAGCAGACCAACCTATAGAAAAAACCACTTTCAACTACAATGGTAAAATAGACACTAGAATTGTAAATACATGGGAAAATGGTCTTTTAACTCGAATAGATCGCTACAATGTTAAGGATAGCTTGTACAGTTCGACAGTATATATACGAAATGAGTTTATTGAGATATCTAAAGAACTTGTTGATGACATTGAAGACAATATAATTTATACTGAATTAAATCATAGAAATCAACCATTAAAAAGCTATACAATTGATGCACTCGGTTCAAAGAAACTATTTGCGGAATTTGAATATGACACTCTTGGTCGAATATCATCTACACATATTTGGAATACTGATAAAAAGTATGATCAACACTTTTTCACCTTTTACGATTCTATAGGTAGAGTAAACAGAAGAGATTGGTTCGATCGAGATGGTAATTTTATGGTGACAGATTCGTTGGTATATGATAGTAATTCAAATATTGTTTTCGAACGGTCTTATGATTTTATCAAGGGTTACTCAACCAGTAATTTTTATAAATATCATTTCGATCAATACGGCAATATTTTGATTAAAGAAAACTGGACAATTTATTATGACAGAAAGCAATTAACTTCACGTATTTTAAGAGAATACACGTATGAATAAAATGAGCATAACATCAACTAAGATCCACGAGCTGAACAACCACATCCGAGAAGCCCGCGTCTCCTAGTTGAGAACCGTTATGCCCAATTTTAGGACGACACAAACAGAACGACAATAGACAATGAAATTTAAGAATTACAAATCAGCCATTCACAACTTTGCGGACTCATTCCAAAGTGTAGACTATTCTAAAAGTGGTAAGCTGGCTTTAAATGTTCTTATTCACCTGAACAACCTTAAATTGAAACCATCAGCAACATTTGACTTCGTTAACAAGACAATTCAACCAGAAGAAGCCATTTCA
This sequence comes from uncultured Flavobacteriales bacterium, assembly GCA_964425255.1. GTDB lineage: Bacteria > Bacteroidota > Bacteroidia > Flavobacteriales_D > Crocinitomicaceae > CAYRMV01. The sequence continues at coordinate 427 of CAYRMV010000288.1, read as the reverse complement.
AAAGAGAGCAAAAAGTTATTAAACGATTACCTTGACTGGTTGCCGACACATTTTAAAAATCATAATTGCGACCTTGACAAACTTGAAAAATTAACAATTGTCATTTCAGCAGACTTTGAAAAAGCCTTTTATCCTCAAGGAATGAATAAAGCGAAGCAAATCTGTTTGCAGACAAAAACTAATTGGAAAGCTGACAACAGAGACGAAGAAATTATTGAAATTAGCTTGAACGAAATAGTTGACGACTATTATCTGAAAACTGGAATACCTGAAATGTGATTTGCAAATGAAAGATTATACTTTGACAGGTTGGCAAGACTATTGGAAAATATTTGACGAGTTGATTGACCTATTATATTTGGACAACAAAACAATGATAATTGATGAGTTTAAAGACGCACAGAAATATGTTAACGGTTTGACAGAC
>CAYRMV010000287.1:0-2096 GCA_964425255.1 uncultured Flavobacteriales bacterium | reverse complement strand
GATTAATTAATATGTTACAGCGATGAAGAAATCATTCCTTTTATACGTTTTGTTAAATCTTTCCTGGTCTTTCTCACAAATAACCTTCTATCAGGATATTTGTAAATGTGGAGTTACTGGAGCAGGAGGAACACTTGGCGCAACTTCCGGGACGATTAATTTTGATGTAAATATCGAAAATAATAGTACAATAAGAAAAGCTTTTTTCATAGCGGGTGCTGACGGTGTACCAAATGATATTGTTTTAACTTTAAATGGAGTTGAGTATTTGTTTAATGAGAATGATAGAGCTACAACTGATTTTTTATCATGGTTCGGTACAGGAACTTCTACTTCTGGAATATATGTAAAAGACATAACTAACGACTTAAACCCATCAACTATAAACTACTTATTAGATATCCCAATACAGGATTATATTTCTCAAAATTCATATAGAACATATTATTTATATATATTATATGAAAATAGTACATTGCCTTTGTTAGTTACAAATGTTATAATCAACAAAACAGACGTTTCATCTCAAATTAGTTACAATTTAAGTGAACTGTCTTCTATTTCTGTCACAAATGATGTAGGAATTTCAGTTGTAGGATGGCATTTTTGCGACACGATTCAAGATGGATCGTACGTTTATGTTAACGGTAATGAAATTGGATTAATAGGTGGAAATGATCAAAATAGTCAATTTCAATTTTGTACAGGGACCCAAGGTCACTTTTACTATCAGAATAATGAATTTTTTGGATTAAACGATGATACACCTGATCCAATAATGGGTGGTTCCGATGCGATAGCCAATATTCAGTCATACATTAATGAAGGTGAAACCACATTAGACTTAAGTTTTGGTTATCAATCTCCAAATTCAGAAAATGGATCAAAGTCAAATCCTATTCTAGGAGTTTTCCTCACCTACACCTCCCCCTGCTCCGCATTCCCCACCCAAACTTCTTCTGATACCACACTTTGCTTTGGCACAACGGCGCAACTGTTCGCATCTGGTGGTGGTTCGGGTGGTACGCTTCCTGCCTACGAGTGGCAACCCGCTGTGGGGTTGAGTTGCACAGATTGCCCCAATCCCTTTGTTACTGCAGATAGTTCGCGCTTGTATACCGTGCGCATCCGAAACAACGATTCGTGTTCGGTGGTTCGTCCCATCAAAGTCAATGTAAAACCCTTACCGGAGTTTAGTTCCGTGGTTTCCAAACCCAGTATTTGTGGTGCTGCAACAGGACAAATTTTACTCGGTGCAGATTATGTCGGTGAAACCTATTCCATCAACGGAGGTACTCCGCAAACTTCAGGAACGTTCTCCAACCTTTCTGCAGGAACCTACACCGTGAGTTTGCAAGAACTTTATGGTTGCACCCGTGACACCCTGGTTGTGGTGGGTGACACTTCGCTCACGCAAGCTTATTTCACCGCTACACCGCAATCGGGCGCTGCGCCTTTGTGGGTACAGTTTTCAAACCAAAGCACCAACGCAAATGAGTTTAGTTGGTCGGTCAACGGTGAGTTACAAGGCGGAAACTTGTCTACGTTTTCATTCGATACCAATGGCGTCTACACCGTCGAATTGGTGGCTTGGCAGTTTGATCCGAGTTGTGCTGATACGTTTTCTGTTTTGATTTCCGTCTACGACAGCTTGGTGGTACAAATCCCGAATGTATTCACTCCCAACCACGATGGCAACAACGACTTCTTTGGGGTAACAGTCAACCGCCCTTGCGCAATTTCGTTTTTGATCCTCAACCGTTGGGGCAACGTCATCCAATCGGGAACAGTTCCTGCTTTGGGCGGTTTTGTCCCGCTGTGGTCAGGCTCAAACGCTCCAGATGGAACCTACTTTTACCAAATCGAACTCCAAGCCGATGATTTGAAGCAGGTAGAAGTACGACAAGGGTTTGTGGAGAGGAGGTGAAGTTTAGAGCGAAAAACAGAATGAAAGCGAGGCAATGATGAAAACTTCGATTTCCCATCGAAATGCCAGTGTTTGTTTGGGCATAAACGTTGCTTATCTGTTACGCAACAGTTCTATTCTAAACGTAAAATTCACTTTTTCCTCGAAGTGTAGAGCGAAAAACAGAATG
>CAYRMV010000286.1:0-2126 GCA_964425255.1 uncultured Flavobacteriales bacterium | reverse complement strand
TGAGGACGAAACTGAATCAAAAGCCTTTGGAGTAACTACTCGCTTTGGTTATCGCCTTTCCCCTTTTGAAATCGGAATTCTCTCAGATATTGGTTACGGAAAAGTTGAAGACTTAAGTCTTAAACTTTTAGATAACACAACAATTAATGGCGATGGCCATTATCGTTTTGTGTCCGTTAGTCCTTATCTAAAATACTTGCTCCCTCTACCTTCTGTTTATCAATGGCGTAGTTACATTGGAGGAGGGCCATCGTGGGGCTTACAGACATTGGTTATGGATCAAGTACGATCAGGCAGTAATTTTTCTTCCGAAAAAAGAATTAGCTTTGAAAACTTTGGGGCGGGAATTTTTCTTGGGCTCGAAGAAGATCTACCTTATAAACAAATGCATCCAGTTTTTTTAGAAGTCGGTGTAGCCTATATGAAAAGTTATAAAGTTTATCTCATCGACGCTTCAAATTTTAAAGACGTTCAAACTCTTTCGAGTAAAGACTCCCATGATCTTACCGGGACCTTTGTCTTTATTCGCGCCGGTATGGTCTTATTCTAAATTCCAAGGCCATAAAGCTGTAATCGCCTCAAATTCCTGCCATATTTATCAGTACTTTTAAGTATTTGGACGAAGTTTTAATTAGTTATAAATTTATTTAAGCCATGTCTTATAATGACGAAAAGGATACGTAATGCGGGTTTAAAAGGTGTCTGATTTTAACTTGGGACAAGGCTATGAAAATACTAACGATAATGTGCTCGGTACTCTTCCTCTTTATCTTGGAAGTCCATGCAAACGAAAGTGGTGTTGCCAAAGTTATTATCTTAAAAGGATCAGTGAGTGCCATTTATAAAGACGGAAAAGAAGTCCGCGTCCAAATTGATCAGTGGCTCCCTGAAGGAGCAAAAGTCACAACTCAAGATAAAAGTTTCGTAAAACTTTTATTCATTGATAAATCACAAATGAACTTAGGTCCTAAATCTGAAATGGAAATTGCTTCCTTTCCAAAAAATGAAGCCGGTATTATTTCTCTTGTTAAAGGGCAACTACGTTCGAAAGTAACCAAAGACTATATGCAGATGGATGATAAGAGTAAATCAAAACTTTATATCAAAACCAAATCGGCAGCGATGGGGATTCGTGGTACTGATTTCCAAGTTAATTTTAATGAGGCTAACCAAAATACATCTCTAATTACGTTTGAAGGTGCTGTCGCGATGGCCGGAATTGAAAAGGAATTTCGTACTCGTGAATTTAATCAAGATTCATTAGAAAGAGTTGTCTCAAGTGAAAAAGCCGTCTTAGTTAAAGAAGGGCAATTTTCTGCGGTTACGCAAATTTCAGAACGTGCACTCGTTCCTACTTTATTAGCGCCTCAGCAATTAGAGACTTTAAAAGTCAATGAATCTGGAATTGTTGAAAAGCCAGAAGAAGGGGCAAAGAATGATTCCAAAGAGGGAAAACCTACAGCATCAATTGAACAAGCGAAAAATTTTAAATCACCTATTCCTCCAGGTGCAGACTCAACTCTTTTCTCATCTAATGCTAAAGGTTTAGATACTCAAGTTGAAAAAGCTGCTGAGTCGAAAGAAAAAGTCGAAAAGATCGCTAAGGATATTGAGAAGACTGTTCCAAGAGCAGATGGACCAGCTGAAGGTTTTTACAATCAACAAACCGGAGCCATCAAATTTCCAGCGGGATCAGTTGTGGATCTAACAACTGTTAACGTTATTCCGCCACCACAAAATGCACAATTTGATTCCAATACTAAAACGTTTATTCTTCCTCCAAATTTTGGAAAAATCGATACTGCCACTGGTGCTTATAAAGCTCCAGAGGGAACAAAGTTAACTGATGACGGAAAATTCGTTGTTGTAACCCCCCCTACTGATACTAAAGTAGCTGGATCAACTACTTCAACTGGAAGAGCTCCAGCCTCTACAGTACAACCAATTACCCTACCTAATATATCCATTGTTCCAGGTTTCATTGCTCCTGGAAGTACACCATTACTTGGTACAGGACTTCTTCCTCCTCCGACTGGAGTAAACGGCACGGTCACAATCGATCCAACAAAGATTGATAGCTTGGCCACTGATAAAATTCAATCAATAACCAACACAATTAATCAGAC
>CAYRMV010000285.1:0-2180 GCA_964425255.1 uncultured Flavobacteriales bacterium | reverse complement strand
TAGGAATGGAAGACGAACTGGAACAGATGCTGGTGGAAGTTTATCCGAATCCAACTACAGACAAGATCACTTTGCGCTTTGATGAGCCAGAGCTAGAGGTCAAATTTTTCGATGCTCAAGGCAAACACTTGTTTACGTCTTCGGTTAAGGACAATGATCAGATATCATTGGAACCGTTTGAAATCGGTCTATATATGGTCTATTTCAAATCGGCACATGGGCATGTGGTTAAACGGATCGTAAAACAATAAACTCGTCGATTATTGCCCAATAATTTTGAAGATAAATGAATAATAGATTATGAAAATACTGGTTATTACTCTTTTAGTATTGTTAAGTATTGATGCTTTTGGTCAATCGTATGATTGGAATTTAATTCTAGGCGGAACAGGAAATGATCAAATTTTGGCAACCGCGTTTGATTCGAATGACAATGTATATGTGGTTGGGAAATTTAGCAATACAGTGGATTTTGATCCAAATACATTTTCAACTCAAAACGAAACAAGTAATGGGGAAAGTGATGGTTTTATTGCCAAGTTCGACAGCAGTCGAAATTTGATCTGGTACAAGAAAATAGGTGGTAGTACAACTGATGTCTGCAATGCTATTGATATTGACAATCAGGGAAATGTAATTGTTGCCGGATATTTTTCTGGCACAGTTGATCTGGATCCGAATTTTGGGAATGCAAGCTTTACACCAAACGGTTATTATGATGCTTTTATTATAAAGCTTGATTCATTTGGAAACACAATTTGGGTTAAAACATTGAATGCGAGCATAAAAAAACTTAAAACCGATAATGCTGATAATATTTATTATAGTGGTGTCTATCAAGGCACCTGCGATTTTAATCTACAGGCAGGAATTTATAACCTCGTATCCAATGGTATGGATGACATTTTTGTTTCTAAAATAGATCAAAATGCAACGATGATTTGGTCTGTTGGATTTGGAGGTACACAATCCGAAGGTTTTGGAAACGCCTTTGAATTAGATGCTCAAAATAATATCTACATGTCGGGTTATTTTTTTCAAACTGTTGATTTTAATCCTGGAGCTGGTATTTCTAGTTTAACTGCATGGGGAACAAGTAATGACGCTTTTGTTTTAAAGTTAAATAACGATGGATCGTTTGTGTTCGTCAAACGAATTACAGGTCCGAACAGTGAAAATGTAACCTGTCTTGCTTTGGATTCAAAGAAGAACATTTTTATTTCCGGTGTCCATTTCGGTTCTGTGGATTTTGATCCGGATCCAATAGGAAATGTGACTCTAAACCATCAAGGAAATGGAGATGCTTATCTGCTTAAATTAGATTCTTTAGGAACTTTCAAATGGGTGAAAAGTTTTGCAGTGAGTTCAAATTCCGAAAATGTCTTTTCGATCTTAACTGATGAATTCGACATTCTTTATCTATGTGGAATATATGGTTCATCTGTTGATTTCGATCCGGGACCAAACACTTTCAATCTACCGAGTTCGGGAGCGATATCTGCCTTCATTTTAAAGCTAAATAATCAAGGACATTTCTTAAGTGCTGGTTCCTTGATTGGTTCTTCGTCATCAAACACCATTAATATTGTGATTGATCAATCAAGAAACTTATATTGTTTAGGTGATTTTGAAGGTAATTTGGATGTGGATCCAAGTGTGTCTTCAAATCAAACTATGACTAGTTCAGGATTATTTGATGGTGTTTTGGTGAAACTGAATCAATGTGTAAGTGCTTCATATAATACGCAGAGTGCTTGTGATTCAATAACTTGGATTGACGGTGAAACGTATTATTCTTCTACGAACGGACTCGTTTATATTGTATTGGATTCTCAGGGTTGTGACTCTATTGTTAATTTGAATTTATCTGTTTTTCAAACGCCCCTCCCAAGTACAGATTCGATTGTTGCTTGTGATCAATTTACTTGGATTAATGGTCAAACATATACTGCTTCTATATTTGGACTAACGTATAATCTGTATTCAATCCATGGCTGCGATTCGATCATCACGTTGAATCTAACGATATTAAATTCTTCAGATTCGATATTCACAGAACAGGCATGTGGCAGCTACACATGGCCTTGGAATGGTCAAACCTATACATCTTCTGGTCTATATCATGATACCATTCCAAATGCTGCTGGCTGCGATTCCATCATTACCCTCAACCTGACTGT
>CAYRMV010000284.1:0-2200 GCA_964425255.1 uncultured Flavobacteriales bacterium | reverse complement strand
ATAATCTCAGCTGCCGATAAACGTTCACTTTCTAATTGTTGCATTTGCTTATCTTCACTATTTGCAAATACACAATGACCATGTATTATTAATACAGATCATGTGCAAGCATGTTCTAAGGATTCAAGCCTCGATTGACACCATTCCGCCAAGTTTGTATGTCATCGGGGCTTTTTCATATCTGTAATTTATACAATATATCTAAGTTTCACTGCAATTCAACCCAAAAGATTATATAAAATAAACATTTTTTAAAAAACTTACGTAAGTTGCATAACTTACGTAAGTTACTCATAATTATAAGTGTGTGAATCCATTGATCTTCTCTTTTTTTTGCATATACTTAAGTTAAATAAGTTACGTAAGTTAAATAAAAATGATCATATTAGTTGGTGGTGAAAAAGGTGGATCGGGCAAAAGTTGTTTAGCCCAAAATCTAGCTGTTTATTTACAAGCGAATAATCGAGATATCTTGCTACTCGATGCAGATCCACAAGGGACAACAACAGATTGGATCAAAGAACGAGATGACAATTCAGCTGTAAAAAATATTCCATCAGTACAAGCTTCAGGAAATATTCGACAAATCCTAATGGATTTATCAAAACGATATCAGGATATTATTATTGATGCTGGTGGACAGGATTCTGAAGCCCTACGTTCTGCAATGACTGTTTCCACGCATATGCTTTTGCCTTTCCGTCCTAAAAGACGAGATCTCAAAACATTAGTGCATGTCGAAAAATTAATACGTCTCGCTAAAGCTGTAAATCCTGAACTTTATACACGAGCAGTCATTACTCAATGTCCGACTTTACCGAGTCAAGTACAACGTATCTTAGATGCTAAAGAAGCCTGTGAATCGTTTGATCTCATTCCATTGAATAATTTTACGTGTAATAGAAACATATACGATGATGCTGATGAAAATGGGTTATCCGTTTTTGAAATGTCATCTGACGAAAAAGCCAAACAAGAAATTGAACAAATCGCTAAAGAGTTTTTAGGAGACCTCTAATGGCTTTAAAAGGTTTAAAAAGAGAAGATCAAACTTCTAAAAATGAAAAATTAGCGCATGATTTTATTTCTGGTGCATCAAAAAATATTCAGGAACTAACTCCATCAAATGCTAAATTTCAAAGATATACATTTTCTTTAACAGAAGATGTAAGCGAACAGATCAATGATTTGAAAGTGAAATGTCGTGTTGCAAAAGCAAATCGGTCTATTATTCTTAAGGCAGCTGTTAGTCAACTCAATACTTTATCAGATGAAGATTTACATAATTTGATTAAGAAAGAGTTAGGCTATTGAGTCTGAGCCATCTCAATGGTGGCTTTTCTATTTTTAGCTAGCACTAGGTTCCTTATAAAACTTTCCGAAAGGACATATACAAAAAATCAATTACTTGTAATAATTTCTACAATTTTTGGAAGTATTTACACAAAAATTACTGTTTTATATCTATAAATCATATATTTATTTTAGTAAACACCATAAAAAATTTGCATTATTTTTAGTGGCATCCTGTAAGGGGCGTATGGTGTGTCTTAAAAAATCGGTTGAAAACCGATTTTAGAGCGTCAACAAAATTAAGGCTTTCAAGTGATCAAAAATAAACCGTCCTTCAATAAGAAAAAGTGGCTCAAAAATCATCTAGACAATGTTTTACGCCTGAAAAAAGAAGGTTTGACCTATCAATCCATCATCCAAGTGCTAAAAAAAGACTTAAATATGCCCTTTGATTTGGAGGAATCATTGTTAAGTCGTTATCTCAAAGAGTTTGCAGAGGATGAATCAACCACTTTAAAGACCAAAACAGCCCTAACAAACAAAGTTGAACGTCAGATAGACCGGCTTACTCGTCAAAATAATGAAATACAGAACCTAAAACGTCGTTTAGACCGTATGGCTGAACGTGAAATGAAGTTTGAAATCGAAAATAAAAACCTAAAAGAACGTAATCGGATTTTAGAAAATAAGTTTTTGGATGGAGAAGCCCGACTTAAAGATCTTAGACGCTATAACGGATACAACAATGTTCATTGGAAAGTTGCAGATTTAACCGAAAAAAATGATGAAATGTTCCAAAGTATTTTAATGCTTGAAAGACTTTCTGAACGATTAGCAAAGCCTCATGAAGAAGCGGATGAGAAAATTAGACAACTTGAGAGTGAAATCTCTCAGATCAAAGGAGAAT
>CAYRMV010000283.1:0-2210 GCA_964425255.1 uncultured Flavobacteriales bacterium | reverse complement strand
TGGACTTACTTTTGAAAAATCGAGTTCTTTAAACCATGTTGCAGTTGTTGGATTACTCTCAAGATAGTTAGTTAGATTATTATAATTCTTACTATCTATCTTACTAGGAGTAGTTGTTACGCTATCTGTTACGCTATCTGTTACGGAATTGTTACGCTTTTGTTCTGCAACTGTTACGGAATTGTTACGGATATAGCCACTAATTAGCTGGCTATGGGTGTTTGGGTGCAATTCGTAAACAGTGTATCCACCATTTCCTCTTTTTGATTCCAATACATTTAAATAGCCTTCTTTAACGAGTCTTACGCAAGTTACACGAATAACTTCTCCATCTATTCCTGTTCGGAGTTCAAAGACTTCTCTTGATACTGGCCCTGTGTTCGCTGAACCACGTTCTTGGCAAAAATCCAGAATCGTTTTTACTATAGTTAATTTATTTCCAGCCAATCTGTTTACATGAGGTGGACTAATTGTGCTTGTTACGGAATTATTACGTAATTGTTCCGTAACTGTTACGGAATCAGTTACGCTTTCTGTTACTGAATTGCTACGGAATCGTTTCTGATTTGTTACGGAACTGTTACTATTTGAGTTAACTTTGTTACGCAATTGTTCCGCTTTTATTACGGAACTATTACGTAATTGTTCCGTAACTGTTACGCTTTCCGTTACGGATTTGTTACGCATTTGTTCTGCAATTGTTACGGAATTGTTACGCTTTGAATCTGACGCGTTTAAAGCCTCATTTTCGATAATAGCTATATCAGCGGTAGGGCTGGCAGCAGAGTCCACTATAGGGGCTACTGGGGCTTTTAAATCGATTTCTTTAGTAGATGTTTGAGGCGTCGCGATGTTTTGAGATACTGAAGTACCAACTTCTGATTCGATATCAGATTCATGAACAGGAGAAGAATTTACAGAAGTGCTTTCAAAAAGTCCTTCTTGCCAAGGTCTTTTGGGACCTGACCTTTGAATTTTTTTCTGCAAACCGTGCTTCTCTAGCTTGGCTTGCGATTTTTTTAAAATATCATCAATATTAGCCATTAAATTTCCCTAGAGACTTGCCTCTTTTTTAGACTTGCGATCAAAAATCTTATCTAAGCCCATGACCTCTTTGGTTAGATTGTCGTAATCGTCCTTGGCATTGGATTTTTTATAGCTGAATAAATCTTCTTTTTTAGTGATTGCATTTTTTAGGTCTGAAGCTGTGCGAATCATTGTAGTGAACATTTTATCGCGATGGGATTCTGCGATGTCAGTAAGGTATTTTAAAGAGGTGTATTCGCGTGCATCAAATTTTGTGAATACAATTTTCTTATCTATTTTTAAGCTAAAATCGGTTTCGATTTGTGAAATTTCACTGATCGTTTGTTCCAGACCCATTTGGGAAAACTTATCAGGAGCAACCGGCATTATCACTAAGTCAGAAGCTGCAACCATTGCTGTGTTGGTAAGATTTAGAGCCGGTGCACAATCTATTAATATAAAGTCATAATTTGAAAGAATAGGATCAAGATGCTTTTTTAAGGCTAAGCTGGTGTTCTTGTATCCCTCACGAATTTTCCCATCAAGAGTGGAGTTGGCCGGACTAGATGGAATTAGATGTAGAGTAGGGGAAACTTTAAGAATGACGTCATCCATACTACATTGACCAGTTATGACATCAAGTAGAACAGGTGTTTCTTCATCTATAGTAATTCCATATTGATCTAAACTTAAAGCTGATGTTGCATTGCCTTGAGAGTCAGCATCAATAATTAAAACTCGGGCTCCGTAAGAGGAAATACGTTGAGCAACAAAAACAGTTGTTGTTGTTTTGCCGACCCCGCCTTTACACATCATTAGAGAAATAACTTTCGCAGGGCTAGGGTATTGATACCCTCTTAATTCAAAAATTCTTCTCACATCTGTAGAATGAACATTCTTCGCCTGGCCACGAAGATTTTTCTCTTCTTCGACAAAATTTACGCCTATTTTTTTAAATAAATCAGATAGTGTCGCAGGAGCAACTCCAAGTGTTTGCCTTAGATCAGAGGACTTTAGTGAAAATGAATCTCTTAGTGCTTCCATGAATTCTCCACAACGTGCCGAATGGTTTTGAATTAGATTTTTAAAAAGCTTTCGGTATTTAAATTTGACCAACCATACTTTGGAATGGCAAACAAAATCTTCGTCTGGTCTAGTTATTTTATTTTCCATTAAATGTAACA
>CAYRMV010000282.1:0-2251 GCA_964425255.1 uncultured Flavobacteriales bacterium | reverse complement strand
TGTTACATTTAATGGAAAATAAAATAACTAGACCAGACGAAGATTTTGTTTGCCAAAGGAAGTCTGGGTTGATGAAATTCAGCTATAGATACAAAAATCTATCAACCCTCATTCTTAGGACAAGCTCAATGAATCAGTCAAACTATACGTTAAATACTAACATATCTGTAAAAGACTTTGCCAACACCCTTGGTATTTCGGTTCAAGCTTTTCACAAGTATGTGAAAGAAAATGGAATTAACACAAGAAGTGATGATGGAAAGTCACATAAAATCACTCCGGATGTTGCTAGACAAATAGCAATAAAACGAGGCATCACCTACCCTCACAAGGTTATCAATGTACACAATATTAAGGGTGGAGTTGGAAAAACCACATCAGTTCATGCATTAGCTTCAAGAGCTGCTGCTCTTGGTGCAAGAGTGCTTATGGTTGATCTGGATATGCAAGCCAATCTTACCAGAAGCTTTGGTGTGGATACCGCAAGAAAAGCACATCACACTATGTTCGACGTTGTTAAATCTTACGTCGATCAATCAGCAAATAGAGTAAGAGATGCAATCATTCCTTTGAGTGAAAATCTTCATATAATCCCATCGTCGCTACAGCTGGCACATCTGGATTTATTTTTAATCATGAATTCGACAAAAGTTGCTGTACAAAATTTATTTAAATCAATTTTTGAGGATGTAAGGGGCAATTACGACTTTGTCTTTATTGACAGTCCTCCAGCTCTTTCACAAATCACTTCTGCAGCTCATATGTATTCCGATTTAGTTGCGATGCCGATTGAGATGGATCTCTTCTCAATCGATGGAATCGACTACAACATCGAACACATTAATATTCTGAAGCAAAACTACGGGAAAAACTTAGAGATCGCCATATTTGTAAATAAATATGATGGCCGTCCAAAGGCTGACATGGAAATTTTAGAAACACTGAAATCATCTAATTATGGTCGGTATCTGTGTGATTCATATATTTCTATGAGTTCTGGATTAAGAACTACCATCGCCGGTGGTCAAACTGTCTGGGAAAGCGCCAGAAAACATCCTGCACTAGTAGGGTTTGAAAGCCTGTTATTTGAACTCACTACTCTGAACTTCCAGGTGGAGCCAAAAAAACAAGCACCAGCATCTGCAATCATGACTGAGGCAACTGTCTAATTAGGTGAATCATGGCAAAAAAACCATTAAAGATTTCTGAGATTTTAGCAAAAAAATCAAGCCAACCGCCCCAAGGCGTAGCTCTTGATTTTATTGCCGAGTCACAAAATATTATAAATCAATACACGAAAGACTCAGTACACTCTGCTGAAACAGAACTTTTTGAATCAATCACCAAAGAAATTCCTTTTATTGAATTAAAAAATCAGACTGCACAAGTATTCAGCCAAATAGAAGAAGATCTAATCTCTTCTGTCGGTGATACGAATGACACCTCTTTAAAAGCTCTCACGTCGCCTATACCGAACACTGATTTACCCCCGAGTAATGATATAGGTATTTCTGAAATTGGCGATTTTAAAGAGAAATCAGAAAACCTACAACAAACCTACAACAAACACCAAACAAACCTACTTCATAACCTACAACAAACACCAAACAAACCTACTTCAAATAGTACAACAAACCTACAACAAACCTACAACTCTAAAGGCAAAACATACAACAAACTTACGTCAGAACCTACAACAGTTGTACAACAAAATAGTACAACTGTTGTACTTCAAAACGTACAACAAACCCACAACAAACCTACTTCAAATAGATTTGCATGTGGAGTAAACAGATTATCAGGCCAACGCCTTCGAATTCTCAACTACCTATTTGATCTTTGTATTTCGAACGGTTCAAGACTATCGGGTCCCGTAAGTGTGGAAGCTTTAGCTCTGGCAATTGAGTGCAATTCTCTCAAAACGATTCAAACTGTGGTCTATCGTTTAGAAAAAGATGGTTACGTTTTAAGGTCCGAATTTAAGGCGGGGAGAGGAGGATGGACCTCTTATGAAATTCCTCAAGATATCTACAATCAAATGCTTCAACATACTTCAAAACCTACAACAAACCTACTTCAAAACCTACAACAATTATACAACAAACCTACTTCGCAACCTACGTCAGAACCTACTTCAACATCTCCTAGTAAGATAGATAGTAAGAATTATAATAATCTAACTAACTATCTTGAGAATAATCCAACAACTGCAACATGGTTTAAAGAACTCGATTTTTCAAAAGTAAGTCCA
>CAYRMV010000281.1:0-2259 GCA_964425255.1 uncultured Flavobacteriales bacterium | reverse complement strand
AGGGAGTAAAGACCAATACCAAGCCCAAAATTCCTGCAATCGTTCCGAGTAGGGAAAGGTCTCCCGCCATTTCTTGTTTCCAATTTTCGCCCGTACTGTAGACTTTCACCCGGTTTTGTACATCAAAAATTTCTTTAGGCATCCGCACGAGAATATCCCCTTTTGGATACGCAGCCTCTTGTCCAAATTGAATCAGCGCATTGGTAATCGCTTCGACATCCGTTGTTCCACTTCCCGAATAGGTGGGAGGAGCATCGGCAAGAGGATTGGTGAAATCAACAATTTTCCAATTCCCATTAACTACTTTGAAGGGAAATTGGGGAAGATAAATTAAATTATTTCTCCTTCAAATAAACAATGTGTTTGTTCAAATATTCTACTCCATTTCGCAGGTAGTTCAAACTTTCTTCATTCTCAATATCAAATGGGTCTTTGTATGCCTGAATCATAATAATATCTGGTGCAATTTCTCTCACTTCGTAAAAAGGCGCTTTTAACAAATCTTCTTTTTCGTAGTAACCGTTGTAGGAAAGAGGAGATACAACATTTAGCCAAGACATATAGCTAAAAATGGATTTTTCTTGTTCTATGTTATATTTTCTTTGGGTTTCGGCAGAAATAGTAGATTCTTGTGAACCAATGAGTCTCTTAAAATTGGATATTGAAACAGCAATATTAGCCATAAAATCTCTAAATTCAATAACTTTACCTTGTATAGCCTCATTAGTCAATATAACTTTTATGACATAATAAAGTTTATTGCGAGTGAATATAAATTTACACTCGTTTCCGTATCCAATAATACATAAATCTTTTTTATTGGACATTAATGCTTTAATGGCTTTCTCTTTGTTGAATGGCTCTCTTTTAGATTGATTGTAGCCTACTTCCATCTCTAACCAATCTGTAAAAAATGGATTGTTATAGAGTCTATTAAACACTTCTAGTTGTGTTTCTAAAGATAATACTAAACTATAATTATTATCTCTATCAATATCAAAACCAATATTAAGTTTCATGTAATTTAATTATTTTTATAGATTATATTTTTTATTTTGTTGTCTGCATCCAGATATTTAATAACAAAATTCCCATCTTTAATCATATTCTCGAGTTCGCCAGTTGCTTTAGATACTATATTATTATATACTTCCCTAGCCGCCTTAAAGGCATCCTCACCACTTTTCCCTGGTAAAATCAAATAATCAACCCCTTTAAAATTCTGCGGTTCAATTCCCAATTGCTTAAACATATTGGCATATTCAGGTTTAAAACGGTTTTGGAAAATCGTTACATAATTGTCTACCTGATCTAAATCAACCGTTCCGCTTGAATATCCCGTTTTTATTTCTCCAAATTTACCACTTTGTTTATTGAAAATGAGTTCGTCAGGGTTAATTCACTATTAAAAAAATGGGGTTTAAATTTTGCCTTTCAATTTTTTATGTACCGATCTCATGTAGTTTACAACCTTTTTAAGTTGTTCAATATTTTCTGGTTTATCGTATTCAAATGGGTTTTCCCATACTTGCATCTCAATAACGCCATTTTCATGTTCTTTTACCTTATAAGCGGGGATATTTAGCATCTCCTCACGAGTATAATCGACCAAATAACTTTTAGGAGGTAACAAATGCCACCAGCCAACATGAAGCCTTACACAGTTGGAAGGAACCAATTCAATATCATTTTCATAATAAAAATCACCTGAATTTACACCGGTAGGATTAATATTAGCATAAATTAATTCAGGAAGTAAACCTGCTAATTCACTGGCATAAGTCTTATAACTATCACAATTGTGATCTAAATTATTCGGATCATCCGTTTTAATGATTATGGTATTATGAATCTTGTCTTTATTAATTGAAGCAATCATATTGAATGGCGAACGAGTCTTGAATTTGACATTTGCACTTAATCGTTTTAATAGATTTTTCAATGCTTTTTCTGGATCGAGTCTTTCATATTCTTCCTTATAGTTTAAACCCATTTCTTCAAATCCAATAAACGGATTTTTCAATATCTTCTCGATGATAGAAGAAACTAATTTTTGATCGGTTAACTCATCTCTTTTATCAATAATTGCAATTTCTAATATTTTTTTCATTTTTTCATTTTTTAGATTAAAAATCATCAGGCAGATATTGAACCACTTTTCCGGTGTTATCTACATAATGCACCTGAATTAAACCTGTATATCTATTAACTAAGTACATGACAAAAATCTAAATATATTCATAAGTTTCTTAAAATGAG
>CAYRMV010000280.1:0-2301 GCA_964425255.1 uncultured Flavobacteriales bacterium | reverse complement strand
GGAGGTTCTGACTTTGATCCAAAAGGAAAATCAGATAATGAAGTAATGAAATTCTGTCAATCATTCATGACGGAATTGGCGCGTCACATTGGTGCCGATACAGACGTCCCAGCCGGTGATATCGGTGTTGGAGGACGTGAAATTGGTTACATGTTTGGACAATACAAGCGCATTCGCAATGAATTCACGGGTGTTTTAACCGGAAAAGGTCGTAACTGGGGTGGTTCACTGATCCGTCCTGAAGCGACAGGTTATGGTTGTGTTTATTTTGCTAAAGAAATGCTTGCGGCTAAAAATGATTCCTTCCAAGGTAAAACGGTTGCAGTATCTGGTTCTGGTAACGTAGCGCAATATGCATGTGAAAAAGCGACACAACTCGGAGCAAAAGTAGTTACACTTTCAGATTCGTCTGGATATATTTATGATGCAGACGGAATAGACGCTGGAAAATTGGCTTTTGTCATGGATTTGAAGAACGTAAAACGCGGTCGCATCGAAGAATATACCAAGCAATTTCCAAATGCGAAATTCGTTGCTGGAAAGCGACCATGGGAAGTAAAAGTTGATATCGCTTTACCGTGTGCCACCCAGAATGAATTGAACGGTGAAGAAGCAGCTGCATTGATCGCCAATGGTGTAATGTGCGTTGCAGAAGGAGCAAATATGCCTTCCACACCAGAGGCGATTGCTAATTTCCAAGCGGCAAACGTATTGTTCGCACCTGGAAAAGCATCGAATGCAGGAGGCGTGGCAACTTCTGGATTGGAGATGTCGCAAAATTCCCTACGTCTTAGCTGGTCGGCAGAGGAAGTTGATGCACGTTTACATGGCATCATGGTTTCAATCCACGAAGCATGTGTGAAATATGGAAAACAAGCTGATGGATCAATCGATTACGTAAAAGGTGCAAACATCGCCGGTTTCGTAAAAGTTGCTGACGCCATGATCGATCAGGGATTGGTTTAATAGATTTGTATTTTTAAGTATCGAAAGGTGTTCATTTTATGGACACCTTTTTTTGTTGATCAATCTGAATTCAAGTTAATCTGTTTATACTTCTCATCCTTGTATGTTATCAATAGATAACTATTTTGGAGTTACATTAAAAAAATGTAATGTCCTCCATTAAAACATACTCAGTTTAAATACTTTTGAGGCCATAAAAAAGCTCATCAAAATCATTTATACCTTTAAAATTTGATCTTTTAGATCGAAAAAAATCAATGATTTTAAACTTTTCCTTCTATTGTAAGCTTATCTTTTATATAAAGCTATCATAAACTAGTACAATGAAAAAAAGTCGATGAATGTTCATCGACTTTTACAAATTCATAAAATAACTTTGTTTATCTCAACTCTTTTTTTGAAGGAGTTTCAGCTTTTTCGATGATCGTTTTTTCAATTGTAGATCGCTCTAATTCAATTGCTTCAACCTTTAAAGGAGAAACTGGGAAACGAACATCTTGGAATTTTGAATCAATTGTTCCATCAGGATTTTTTGTATCAATACGATTCGCAACAATTGTCCAAGAAAAAGGGACATTACTAGTACCATTTGACAACTCAATTACATCAAAACCATTTGCGCTTTTTGATGTAACATAAACACCATTGCATTCACCTTCTAATTGAATGAAGACTTTTAAAGGATGCTTTTCATCAACAAAAATATTCTTAGCTAAAATAGGATCTATTGTTACATGTGCTTTCCCATTAACCAGAGCTCCTACTCCATAATCTTGAAATAAAATTTCTGGAGCTTCAGGACAGAACATGTTTACTTTATTTCCAGACAAGTCATCTACCATTGTAGCAACAGCTCCAGGACCATTAATTTTATAATCAGTACCACCTATTCTACCACCAACATAAGCAAATCCATTTGGATTTCCATTAGCAAAATATCCTCCCCAATTGTTATTACCTGCAGTAGTTGCAGTAGAAAAAGTACCAAGAACAGTTCCTGTTGCTGCAACTCCAGCACCACCTGTTGCAGGTCCTATGTATGCCGTATTGTTACCAGAAATATAAGCTCCGACAGAATTAGCAACTGTGGTCGCCAAAGCAACAAAGCCGGTTGTTGTACCAACAGAAGAAGCTCCACTTCCTGTTGTTAGAACAGTAGGAACTGTATTGTTTCCGGCAAAAACGCCTCCTGTAGAGCTAGTCGCATTTCTTGCCACACCATACACTCCTATAGTTGGATGCGAAAACGTTCCACCAGCACCGCCTGCGTAAGTAGTTACAGAGGCGGCTCCAACATAAGCTGCCACTCCATTTCCATTGGTTGTTGCGGTCATC
>CAYRMV010000279.1:0-2316 GCA_964425255.1 uncultured Flavobacteriales bacterium | reverse complement strand
ACAGTTTATCGTAAATTTGAAGAGTGTGCTTCGTATGAACATTTGTGGTAAAATCCCCACCTTAGGCAAGCTGCAAACCGTTGGTGGCAAGTGTAACAGACGACAGTAACAATAGAAAATATTATGCAAGACTTACTATTTGACTTTATTTCAAAATATGTTTCTCTGACAGAAGATGAAAAGAACGCAATCATTTCCTTAAACATATTTCGCACTGAAAAAAAAGGTGTTATTTTATTAAAAGAAGGACAAAAATCTAATGACGGCTACTTCGTCCTGAAAGGTTGTATTCGAACTTTTTACATTTTAGATGGTGTAGAAAAAACTACCGCTTTCTACACAGAAATGGAAGGTTTGACACCAAATTGTGTCCTGACCAAAATGCCTTCTGAATATTTTATCGCTTGTGTAGAAGATTCTATACTTTCTGTTTCAAATCCAAATATGGAGTCTGAAATGTTTAGTAAATTCCCAAAATTTGAAACCCTTTGCAGAATATTATCAGAAGAACTGTTAGCCAAACAACAAATCAATTTTGATGAGTTTAAAACTTCTTCACCTGAACAACGATACCTGAATTTATTAGAAAAAAAACCTGACCTTATTCAACGTGTTCCGCAACACCAGTTAGCGAGTTATTTAGGCATTAAGCCACAATCATTAAGCAGACTTAGAGCAAGAATTTTTGAAAAAAGTAAGCGTTGAGATTCATTTCTTAACTAAAGTGAACGAGTTTAGGTAAACCACCAATTTATTTTTGCAGTATCATTTAATTATCAAAAAAAGATATGCAAAAGAAAATTTTATGGATTGGACTTGTCTTAGTTCTGACAAGCAGTTTACAGGTGAAAGCACAATATTCTAAGGAAGACAGTACGTTCAGAAAACACTTTATTGGTAGTACACTATTTATGTTGGGCAATTTAGCCCCCAAAAACAGACCTGATTTTGTACAGCTAAACTATGGCTATCGCATTACAGGAAGAGATGTGATTTCATTAGAATTAAAAACTTGGAAATATGCTTGGCCGCTTGGCACACCGTATGGAAAGTCATTTCAAGCACAAGGCGAAGAATTTCCAGGTTATATTCGTGAATATGGTTTTGCATTGGCTTATCAACGATTTTTTTGGAAAGGTCTTTATGCAGGAGTTCACGTAATGAATGCTTGGCAAACTTTTGTGAATAACAATGGGAATAAAATCGACAATGGTTTTCAAATTTTCAACACTTATAGAGTGGGCTACCACATTAAACTTTTTAAAGATAGATTCTTTATTCAGCCCTCAATTGCTATAACTCACCGACCTTATCATACAAAAATGCCTGACGATTTTAAACAAATAGATGACAGATGGTCTAAATTCTTCTTCGGGGAACCGGGACTACATTTTGGATTGAATTTTTAAACACCTTTGAAAATAGAGAACTTAATTATGACCAAAGAAGAGCAAATTATCGAGTGTGAAAAAAGACTTTTACAAGCTGTAAAAAGTTCAGAAATAGATACTCTCGAAGAATTATTAGATGATAATTTGATTTTTAATATCCCATCCGGACTGACCATCAACAAACGGAAAGATATTGAAAATTATCGTTTGGGATTAATTTCAGTAAAAAATATTGAAATTGAAGAACAAATAATATCCTGCATTGATGAAACTGTTATTGTATCGGTTGTCCTAAATTTAAAGGCAAACTATTCAGACCAAAACATTGACGGTATGTACAGATATTTGCGAGTATGGAAATTATCAAAAAACATTTGGAAAGTAATTGCCGGAAGTGCAATACGAATACAATAATACAATTGTTTACGAAATGAAAGCAGTTATTTGCACAAAATACGGTTCACCTGAAGTTTTACAAGTCATGGAAATTTCCAAACCTACACCCAAAGAAAATGAAATACTTGTAAGAATAATGGCCACTGCTGTTAATTCGGGGGATGTCAGGGTGAGAAGGCTTGATGTCAAGGGGTTAATGAAAGTAATTATGCGCTTGGTTTTAGGGTTTTCAAAACCGAGAAAACCCATTTTAGGAACAGTATTTTCGGGAGTTGTTGAAACTGTTGGAAATAAAGTTTCCAAATTCAAGGTTGGAGATAAAGTTTTTGGCATGACAGGTTTTAGGTTCGGTACTTACGCAGAATATATTGCCGTCAATCAAAACGGCAACGTCATTACAATGCCCAACAATTCAACATTTGAAGAAGCCGTTTCTATAATTTTTGGCGGACAAACAGCCATTCATTTTTTGGAAAAAGCAAAGATAGCCGAAAAGCCAAACCCGAAAATCCTGATTATCGGTGCAACG
>CAYRMV010000278.1:0-2318 GCA_964425255.1 uncultured Flavobacteriales bacterium | reverse complement strand
AATCGGAACGATGACATGTTTTAAATCGTGGTGAAAAAAGGTTTGAACCTTTTTGCGTCCTTCTTCAGACAAGGTTTTTTCGTTAACTTGAAAAACAGAAACTTCTTTTAATTCTTCGACCAAAGATTGATAGGTTTTTTCAAAAACCTTCTGTTGTTCAATTACAATACTTCTAATTTCTTCTAATAAGTCTTGCGCAGATCCTTTGTAACCTTGAACGGTATTCTTTTTTATCGCCACCATTCGCTTGATGTTTGCAACACGAACACGGAAAAACTCATCCATATTGTTCGAATAGATTCCCAAAAAGCGAATGCGTTCAATCAGTGGAACGTTCCGATCAATGGCTTCTTGAAGTACACGTTCATTGAAAGAAAGCCAACTTATTTCCCGATTAATTAACTCCATTTTTTTTGCTTTCATTGTCGTGTAAATGAGAATAAAAACAAGTATAAATAAAAAATTCGGAAAACTAAATTGAATCCCGAATTCTCAAAACTAAAACTATGTAAAAAACTCACTTACTACGGTGCAAAAGTAACCTCACTGTGTTACGTGAATATGAACTGGGAGTTATTTCTAATGGAAATATTCCATTCTTAATCACTCGTAGGAGAAAATCCTTTGTTCTTGAATTTATTCATAAAAAAGCCGTAATTTTGTGCCATATTTAACATTAAATTGACCCAAGATGGCAGAAGTAGCTACAGGAATTGAAATCCAAGAAATTTTAACTCAGTTAGGCATTGAAGCAGTAAACAGAGGTGCTTCAACAGGTGGACATTGGTTTAACACCCGTGGAACAAAAATTGACTCTTACTCACCCGTAGATGGAAGTTTGATTGCATCTGTTCATGCTGCTTCTGAAGTAGACTACGAAGCAACTGTTTTAAAAGCGCAAGAAGCATTCAAGGTTTGGCGTCAAATTCCTGCTCCAAAAAGAGGAGAAGTTGTTCGTCAATTAGCAGAAAAAATTCGCTTCTACAAAGAGCCTCTTGGAAAACTGGTTTCGTATGAAATGGGTAAATCCTTACAAGAAGGTTTGGGTGAAGTCCAAGAAATGATTGATATATGTGATTTTGCTGTTGGATTATCTCGCCAATTATATGGTTTAACCATGCACTCTGAACGACCTGGTCACCGCATGTATGAACAATATCATCCACTTGGAATTGTCGGAATTATCTCTGCTTTTAACTTCCCTGTTGCTGTGTGGAATTGGAATACCGCTTTGGCTTGGGTTTGTGGCGATGTTTGTATTTGGAAACCTTCTGAGAAAACACCACTAACAGCGATTGCTTGTCAGAAAATTGCGCAAGAAGTATTTGCTGCAAATGATGTTCCTGAAGGAGTTTCTTGTTTGGTTATCGGAGATGCTGAAATTGGAAAATTAATGGCTGCTGATAAACGTGTGCCATTGATCTCTGCTACAGGTTCTACCCGAATGGGAAAAGCAGTTGGTCAAGTTGTTGGTGAACGTTTGGGTCGCTCTTTGTTAGAATTAGGTGGAAACAACGCAATTATCATTACGCCAACAGCTGATTTAAAAATGGTCGTTCCAGGTGCTGTGTTTGGTGCTGTTGGTACTGCCGGACAACGTTGTACTTCAACGCGTCGTTTGATTATCCACGAAGAAGTATATGAAACGGTTAAAAATGCGTTGGTAAAAGCGTATGCTCAATTACGCATCGGAAATCCATTGAATGAAAACAATCACGTTGGTCCATTGATTGATACAGATGCTGTTCGTACTTACGAAGAAGCATTGAAAAAAGCAGTTGCTGAAGGTGGAAAAATCATCGTTGAAGGTGGAGTTCTTTCAGGGGAAGGATACGAATCAGGTTGTTACGTCAAACCAGCAATCGTTGAAGCAGAAAATGATTTTGCCATTGTTCAACACGAGACTTTTGCTCCGATTTTATATTTGATGAAATATTCAGGTGGTGTTGAAAATGCCATCGCTCTTCAAAATGGTGTTCCACAAGGATTGTCATCGGCTATTATGACAAACAATCTTCGTGAAGCGGAAGCATTTTTAGCTGCATCTGGTTCAGATTGTGGTATTGCAAATGTGAACATTGGTACATCCGGCGCTGAAATTGGTGGTGCTTTTGGTGGTGAAAAAGAAACAGGCGGTGGACGTGAATCTGGTTCAGATGCTTGGAAAGTATATATGCGTCGTCAAACAAACACAATCAACTATTCTGATAGTCTTCCATTGGCTCAAGGAATCAAGTTTGAATTGTAAAAATATACTACATAAAAAAAAGAGGCTGTCTCAAAATATTGAGCGGCCTCTTTTTTTTGTTTCCAAGTAT
>CAYRMV010000277.1:0-2345 GCA_964425255.1 uncultured Flavobacteriales bacterium | reverse complement strand
TGTCGGCAGACAGGGAAACAACAAATAGTTTTTAAAGATTAAGTTTTATCTTCGGTAAAACGATCCCGATAACTATCGGGACGTGAAAGGTGGGCCGTTCGCCTGCTTGCGAAACGTTAGATTACATCACCTACTCCCATCCAACTCCCGAAATAAATTTGGAAAAATAGTAACTTATAAGTTACATTTGCATCATGAATCAAAAAGTCCGCGAAGTTGTTGAATTTGAGAATCACTTTAGTGAATTCCTTAAGAAGCAACCAGTTAAGGTTCAGAACAAGATATTTAAGATAATCGAGGCTATTGAAACGCTCGAAAGAGTGCCAAGCAATTACCTAAAAATGCTTGTAGGTACAGATGGACTTTATGAAGCAAGGATTCAATTAGGATCCGATATTTGGAGAGTGTTTTGCTTTTTTGATAATGGAAAACTGGTCATTTTATTGAATGGCTTCACAAAGAAAACCCAAAAGACACCAAAGAATGAACTGGATAAAGCATTGAATTTGATGCAAAAGTATTATGACACAAAAACGAAATGATATGAGTACAAGAAGTTGGAAAGAAATTAAAGATGATGTTTACGGAGAGAAAGGTACTTCTCGACGTGATGATTTGGAGCGTGAATTCGAGTCGTTTAAGATCGGTTTACTCCTTAAAAAGGCACGCGAAGAAAAACACTTAACGCAAGAACAACTCGCGGAATTGGTTGATAAAAAAAGAACTTATATCTCGAGAGTTGAAAATGATGGGAGCAATATGACGCTCAAAACATTGTTCGATATCGTTGAAAAAGGATTGGGAGGTAAAGTGAAAATCTCCATTCAGATATAAGACGATACTCTAACACCAAATAAGTAAAAGAGCAAATCCGAAAGCTTTCGGATTCACTATACTTGTTAGGCGCCTTTGCCTATTTGCAAAACGTTAGACGACTTCACTAACACCTAAGACGGCTTGTAAATGCTTGACATAACTATAACTTGCAATTTAAATGAAAAAGACAGTAAGTAAGATTATAAAACAATTGTCATCAGAGCCAAAAAAAATGTTCCTAATAGACAGTATAGGGGCTTTGACTACTGCATTTTTATTGTTTGTAGTTTTGAGAATTTTCAATGAATACTTTGGAATGCCTGAAAGAATATTGACTTATCTTTCAGTAATTGCAGTTTTTTTCTGTATTTATTCAACGACTTGTTTTTTTGTTATTAAAACGAACTGGACAACTTACATTAAGGGTATTAGCATTGCTAACCTGCTTTATTGTGTCTTGACCATTGGTCTTGTGATTTTCTATAACCCACAACTTACAACTACTGGGACAGCATACTTTATAGGGGAAATCGCCATTATTATTGGACTTGTTTGCATTGAACTAAATGTTGCAACTGAAATCAAAAGAGTTAAATACAAAAATGACTAAGAAGGAAACACAGCTGGTAACAGCGGTTTGGCCTAATGGCGGTTCAGTGGTTAAATCATCCCGAAAGCTTTCGGGATTGTGCTTCTATCAAAGTTTGTGCTTGGATGATCCCGAAGCTTCGGGACTTCGAAATCTGCCACTACGTAAACCTTAAGCAAACATACTATGAAGACCATACACATATTGACAGTTGGACTTGTGACTTTGTTGTTTTCTTGTGGAAAGCCTAACCCTTCAATAATTGAGTTTGATGGAAAAACATTTGAACTACCAATAAAAGTTAACGAAGCGAAAGAAAAATTAGGACTTCAGTATGGGTACTATTCGGGTTTTTACAAAGGAAATGTAAATGACAAATTAATTGAAACCCAACTTGAAAACTACCCATTGTTTATGGGAAGCGACAATGACAATGAGGAGAGTTATTATGACAATTATTTTGTAGGTGTAACATTCTTTAAACAGGACAAAACGATTGAATTATTCAAAAAAGACTTTGAAAAACAGTACAATAAAAAATTTAAAACAGAAACAAAAGACTTTGGTGTAACAAGAACATTACCTCCGTTTAATATGACGTATCATTATATCAAAGCAGACGAAGGCCTTTTTGTTGCTATAAAAGAAATTGACCGTAAACCCGACAATAAGAAATACATTTCAATTTCTTTTTACAAAGGGATTACAGAAAACGAACTTGGAAAGTACTTAGAATATGTACATTGACTAAAGTACGTTTGCTAACATCGATTTTAAGAACTCGATAGATAGAAATCTAGTTTTGGGACTCATTCATATTCGTTTAAGTTAAAAATTTGGATTCGTTCATTTATGTACATATTAAAGTACAAATAAAATCTCATTATGCTTACTACATCTATTTCAGATTTTCGAAAAGATATCAAACGATACTTTGACA
>CAYRMV010000276.1:0-2445 GCA_964425255.1 uncultured Flavobacteriales bacterium | reverse complement strand
TTGCTCCTGTACCTGGATTAAAAGTAGCATCAAGGCTTCCATCCTCATTCAGGCGGGCAATGTAGTTTCTGCCTGTTCCATTGTAAGAAGTGAAATTGCCCCCGATGATGATTTTTCCATCGCTTTGTATGGAGGTTGTTAAAACATTACCGTTTGCTCCTGTTCCAGGGTTAAAAGTGGCATCAAGGCTTCCGTCTGCATTCAGGCGCGCAATCCGGTTTCTGCCTGTTCCATTGTAGGAAGTGAAATTGCCCCCGATGATGATTTTACCATCAGGTTGTATGGAGCTTGACCAAACAGTACTATTTGCTGCATCTCCAGAGCCGAAGCCGATGTCGGTTGGATTAAAGGTAGGATCATTGGTGCCCGGTTGTGCCCAAGAATTCAGTGTACTGAAGCATACTAACAAGGCGAATACTTTAACCTTACTCCAGTTGTTCTTAAGTAATTTTTTCATGCAATAAAAAGTAAACTACGATCAAGTGATCGATTTGGATTTTGAAACTTAGGAAATTTGAATGTCTTGACTTTGAACACACTAATTAGTGCATTAATAGCAAGACCTGTGGTCTGTAAAATGTGCTTGCAGGCTGTCTATGATTTCGCCTTGTTTTAATGATAAGGCATTTGTGGTTACTGCCAAATCCTTACAGGGATTTAGCTTGAATTGACTCGTTTTCATAAAATGTGGTTTTCTGTGGCTATACTTTTCAGTTTAGCGGCACGAAAATACCACAAATAAACTAATCTGAAAATTTTTTGATATCCAAATAGTTGCGTAATTTATCTTACTTGTTTTTAGGTTTGTAGATCAACTCCACTCACCCATTCAAAACACTATCCACCTCTTCCGGATCTAGTCCCAGGTATTGGGCGCACTCCTTGATTGTGATGTATTGATGGGAGGCTTTATTGAAGAATTCGCGCATGCGGCAAATAAGGTACTGACAATGGCGCTGGGATTTGCCAGTGATCTGCATCAGGTCGGATGTGTGAATGATCAGTCTCCGCTTTGCCATTTTATTTATTGCCGTTTGTTTGGTTTTGGTTTCAGTGCTCCTTTTCCAGTTCATATAATGCGCACAGAACTGTGAACGCTGTAATCCATCCGGGTGCTTTTCCTTGTACTCCAACCATAACTTTGTTTTGGTTTCTCCGGTTTTGGAAAGCTTCCTTTCTACCAAAGGGAAGTAGGCGTACAAAGCTCTGATTCTTGGATTCTGATCCGGTTCTACAGGTTTAATAAACCGCGCTTCCAGTTCTACATCACTCAACTCATCAAGCTCCTCAAACGTAAGTTTCATTTGCTCAAAAACACGGAGGTACTCCTTGACCGTATTTCTGGAGATTCCAAGGTAATTACTAATAAAGACCTTACTCTTTCCCTAGTCGTGTAAATTCAGTGTTTTCTTAATTTACTCATGTCTATCGGTTTTCCCGCCATTATTTCTTACTGTTAATTCTACAGTCAGATTTTTAGGCTACGATAGCATCAGAAAAACGGTTGTTTTAGGTGGTCAACATCAACCGGACAAGGGTGGTCAGTATGATCGGAATTTACATTCTCAGCTTCTGTTTGCATTTTTCGTCCATTTCCAGGAAAGGCTATCTCTTTGTGATTCTTGTATTGAGAACGCCACACTGAAAGCATTTGAGGATCTATTCCATAATCCTCTGCAACTTCTTTTACCTTGCTTCTTGCAAAGCTTACTTCAACAACTTTGAGCTTAAACTCCTTGTCATACTTCTTTCTTCTGCCATAAAACTTGAATTTAATCATTTTGGTTTTATAGCTTAACTTCGACTCTTGTTAGTTGACACATTTTAATCAGCTGTACTCTTTGTCTTAATTATAAATTATATCTTGGAGAATGTGACTACATCTGATTGCCTAAAATAAGGTAAAAGAATTAATTGCTTAATCAAACTCAACTGACACAGATTTATGCAAAGATTTTAAGTAAAAAATTAGATGCCGTAGTACATATTATACAATCAAATAATCCGTTTTTTCTTTGCCAGTTCTACTGCTTCAATTTTGGAATGTACCTGCAGTTTTTGATAGATATTTTCAATGTGTCTGCGGACGGTAGACGGAGAAATAAACAAATTTTCAGCAATCGCAGTATAAGGAAGTCCAGTGGAGAGTTGTTCCAACACCTCAACTTCCCGACTCGTCAGTTTTACGGTTTCTTCCGTTGTATTGGTTTCTTCCGACAAAGGTGAACGTAAAAGATTAAGGGCTCTCATTGCAATAGAGGGCGTCATCACCGCACCGCCTTCCAAAGTCTGTATAATGGCAGTATATAGTTCCTGTGCTGAAGTATCTTTCAATAAATAGCCGTCTGCACCCGATTGTATGGCTTTGAATATATTTTCGTCATCATCAAAAACGGTAAGCATAATGATTTTTATAGATTTTCTTTGAAGTATTTCAAAAGCAGC
>CAYRMV010000275.1:0-2445 GCA_964425255.1 uncultured Flavobacteriales bacterium | reverse complement strand
GTGATGGATCTCAACCCATGTGCTTTGAAAAAGGTGAATTTAAAATTGGAAACAGTGATGTTTGCTTGGGAACAGTTGAAGATAGTGAATTTTGGATGAGTAAAGACCAGTTTGATTATTGGAAACACACCCAATTAACTATCGATATTACTGAAGGTCGTGGATCGAGTTTCTCACTTGAAATTCCTATGGGATATCGTTTTATTATTAAAAGTCGCTTATTTACCGAGGATGAATATGCAAATTTAGAACCCTTAAAAACAATTGAAAGTGAAAATCCGTAACTAAACCATCACTGCTTGCATACAGGCAAACAAAGCTGCCGTCTCTGTTCGTAATCGATTCTCACCCAAAGTGATAGCTTGATAACCACTTTCTTGTAACAATCGAATTTCTTCCAACGAAAAATCACCTTCTGGACCGATTAAAATGGGGAAATTAGCAATTTCAAAAATGGATTGAAGTGATTTTTTTTCTTCTGAAAAACAATGGGCAACTGCTCCTTTGGGGTAAATTGAAACAAAATCTTTGATTGAAATTAAATCATGCAAAATCGGTAAATACGTTCGCTTGGATTGTTTCATTGCTGAAACGATTATTTTCTCTAATCGATCTAATTTTAGTGCTTTGCGTTCACTATTTTGACACACTAAAAAAGTGACTTCAGTAACACCTAATTCAGTTGCTTTTTCCAGAAACCATTCCATCCGATCCATGTTTTTGGTGGGTGCAACAGCAATGTGAATCGACTTACTTTGTTTTTCTGAAATCTCAACCGATTGGATTTGCAATTGACAACGTTTGGGATGATCGTCAGCAATTTCAGCCAAATACGTCCCTCCTTTTCCATCTAATAACGCAACTTTATCTCCATTTTTCAAGCGCAAAACCCGACATGCATGTTTGGATTCTTCTTCCGAAAGTATAACTTGCTTGGCATCTACTGTCAAAGATGGAACGTAAAATGAATTCATATTAATGCATCAATTTATAAACTAATTCGCGCATCAATTCACCATCTGAAAACGATGAACTGTTTACTCCTTTTGACTTCAAATCATATTCATGCAAAATGGCGATGTTAGCTGAAATTTTCTTCGGTGGATAAATTTTAGTTGCTTGTACTAATTCTTTAGCAACAAAAGGATGAACTCTCAATTGTTGAGCAATCGCATCGGGAGTTTTATTACTTGCAAAGTGTACGCGCATCAACTGAGCAAACAGAGAAAAAATTTGTCCTACCAAAACCACCATGGGTCCTGCTTTTGGATTGTGTTCAAAATAATGTACTATTTGAAATGCTTTGGGAACATCGCGATTACGAATGGAATTGATTAATTCAAAAACGTTGTAATCTTTTGAAATTCCGATATTTTCTTCAACATGAACTTCATTTATTGTTGTTCCTTTTGGAAGTAACAAGCTCAATTTATCCAACTCATTGGTGATTTTACTCAAATCATTCCCTAAAAAATCAGACAATAAATTACAAGCTTTGGATGTGATGCTTAATTCAATTGTTTTCAAATAATTTTGAATCCAGTCAGGCAATTGATAATCCTTGATTTTATCAGAAAGAAGTACAACCCCATTTTTGCTGACTTCTTTGTACATTTTCTTTCGGGAGTCAAACTTTTTGTACTTATAAGCCAATACAAAAACCGTTGTTGGATTGGGATTTGCACAATATTTCTCCAGTTCTTCAATGTCTTTCAAATCTTGTGCTTCTCGGACCATAACCAAACGTCGTTCTGCCATCATTGGAAAGCCTTTTGCCTCCGAAATAATGGAAAGTACGTCTGCATCTTTACCATAGACAACAACCTGATTGAAATCTTTGAAATCCTCTGGAATACAATGATCAACAATCGCTTTGGAAACCAAATCAATGTAATATGGTTCCTCGCCATGAAGCAAATAAATGGGCTTGAATTGTTCTTTTCGAACATCTTTCAAAATCGACTGATAGTCCATGTGTCAAAAGTAAGAAATCTTTGTTGGAAAATGGAAACTCTCCCTTCGAATGTTTTCAAATCGCTCCCATTTTTTAATATTTCCCTACCTTTGTTTTCATGCTTCCATTTGAACCACTTCAATTACCTCCAGCAAAATTAACGTTGGAACGAAAGGGAAACCAACTCACAGTTTGGTGTGTTGTTCGTAGAAAAAAATTGATTTTAACTCCGGAAGAATGGGTTCGACAACATGTAATTCATTTTTTACTCCATCACCAACAAATTCCTCTTGCGAAAATTGCTTCCGAAGTTTCTTTGGAAATCAATGGTTTAATACGTAGATGTGATGTATTAATATTTGACAATCAATTCAAACCTTGGATGCTAATTGAATGTAAAGCCACCGAAATTAAACTCAATGAAAACACCGTATACCAGATTGCTCAATACAATTCTCAACTACAAGTAGAAAATCTGTGGATTACCAACG
>CAYRMV010000274.1:0-2446 GCA_964425255.1 uncultured Flavobacteriales bacterium | reverse complement strand
CACGAGGCACACGAGCAACGGCAGCAATAGCAGCATTTCCTTTCAAATTGATTAATCGAACACCTTGCGCTGCACGACCCATGACACGAATTTCATCCATGTGCATACGAATCGTAATTCCTGCACGTGTAATGATCATCAAATCATCTTCGTCAGTAACTGTTTTGATTGCCAAAAGTGGACCAGTTTTTTCGGTGATTGAAATGGTTTTAACTCCTTTTCCACCACGATTGGTTACACGGTAAACTGGCTCATTGTCTTCAGGATCATTCAAATAAGAACGTTTACCGTAACCTTTTTCTGAAACCACTAACACTGTTTCGCTGAAATCACGAATACACACCATTCCAACAACACAATCTTCTTCACTTTGAAGAGTTACACCACGGACTCCAGAAGCATTTCTTCCCATAGGACGAACTTTTTCTTCGTTGAATCGAATAGCGCGTCCAGATCGAGTTGCTAAAACAATTTCATTGGTTCCGTCAGTCAAGCGAGCTTCTAATAGTTCATCGTTTTCACGAATAGTGATTGCATTGATTCCGTTTGCTCTTGGTCGAGAGTAAGCTTCCAAAGATGTTTTCTTAATTACACCTTCTTTCGTACACATGATGATAAAGTTATTTTGAACATATTCTTTATCAGTCAAATCTTGCACTTTTACATAGGCTTTTACTTTATCATCTTGTTCAATGTTCAACAAGTTTTGGATTGCCCGACCTTTTGCTTGTTTGTTTCCTTCCGGAATCTCAAATACTCGAATCCAGAAACATCTTCCTTTTTCGGTGAATATCAACAAGTAATTGTGATTGGTTGCAACAAATAAATGCTCCAAGAAATCTTTGTCTCGTGTAGCTGAACCTTTCGATCCCATTCCACCGCGGCTTTGAACTTTGTATTCAGTCAAGCTGGTGCGTTTGATATAACCTGCGTGAGAGATAGTAATGATAACTTCTTCATCAGGAATCAAATCTTCCATACGCATTTCACTGGCAGAATATTCGATTTTTGAACGACGTTCATCTCCAAATTTATCCTTAACGAAAATCAATTCATCTTTGATAATTTGCATTCTACGATCTTCGTTTGCCAAAATGTCTTTCAAATCAGCAATCAACGCCATCAAATCAGCATATTCAGCACGAAGTTTATCTTGTTCTAGTCCTGTCAATTGACGTAGACGCATTTCAACGATTGCACGAGACTGAATATCCGTTAAATTGAATCGAGAAATCAAATTATCTCTAGCTTCTTCTGGACTTTTGGATGCACGAATGATTTTGATTACTTCATCAATGTTATCTGAAGCAATAATTAATCCTTCTAAAATATGTGCTCGTTCCTCTGCCTTGCGTAAATCAAATTTAGTACGACGAATCACAACCTCATGGCGGAAATCAATGAAGTTTGATATTAAATCTTTTAAATTCAACAACTCTGGTCTTCCATCAACCAAACAAATATTGTTTACCGAAAAGGAAGTTTGAAGAGCCGTGAATTTGTAAAGTTTATTTAAAACAACATTAGAAATAGCATCACGTTTCAATTCATACACAATGCGCATACCATTTCGATCCGATTCATCTCGAATGTCTGATATACCTTCAATTTTTTTGTCGTTAACTAATTCAGCTGTTTTCTTAATTAGTTCCGCTTTGTTAACTTGATAAGGAATTTCAGTAACGATAATTTGTTCTCTACCACCGGCTTCTTCAATTTCTGCTTTTGCACGAATTACTATACGACCTTTTCCAGTTGTAAATGCTTCACGAACACCCTCATACCCATAGATGATACCACCTGTAGGGAAGTCTGGAGCTTTGATGTAATTGAGCAACTCTTCGACCTCGATGTCTTTGTTGTCAACATAAGCAATACAGCCTTCAACAACCTCTGTTAAATTGTGAGGCGCCATGTTTGTTGCCATTCCGACTGCAATACCCGATGCACCGTTCACCAAAAGATTGGGGATTTTAGTTGGTAAAACAGTGGGTTCTTCTAAGCTATCATCGAAGTTTGGTCGAAAATCAACCGTTTCTTTTTCAAGATCTTCGAGCATTTCTTCCGCCACTTTGCGAAGTCTAGCCTCGGTGTATCGCATTGCAGCTGGGCTGTCGCCGTCAACTGATCCGAAGTTACCTTGTCCATCGACTAGAGGATAACGAAGAGACCAAGGTTGAGCCATACGAACCATTGTATCATAAACGGAAGAATCACCATGTGGGTGATATTTTCCTAAAACTTCTCCTACAATTCTTGCGGATTTTTTGTGTGGTCGGTTGGAAAATACACCCAACTCCTGCATACCATATAATACACGTCTGTGAACAGGTTTAAAACCATCACGAACATCTGGGAGTGCACGAGAAACAATAACTGACATCGCATAATCGATGTAAGCTGATTTCATTTCATCCTCCATGTTAATTTGTATTATCTTTTCTCC
>CAYRMV010000273.1:0-2454 GCA_964425255.1 uncultured Flavobacteriales bacterium | reverse complement strand
GCCTTGTGTGTTTCGTTTAGCGGAAATTGCTACATGAGTATCGCGAACGGAGAACGCAGTGCCAACCGTGGTTCGTGTGCACAAAATTGTCGCTTGCCGTACAATTTGATCGACGGAACGGGAACAACCTTGCTTTCAAGTAGCCACTTGCTTTCTATCAAAGACTTGGATTTGAGTGATCAATTACCGAATTTGATTGAAGCAGGAATCACATCCTTCAAAATCGAAGGACGATTGAAAGATTTGGTGTATGTGAAAAACAATGTTTCGTATTTGCGCCAAAAACTGGATGCTTTTCTAGCAGAAAACGACCAATATGTTAAAGCTTCTTCCGGTCGCACAACATTCAACTTCGAGCCACAAATGGACCGCAGTTTTAACCGAGGTTACACTGATTATTTTGTAAACAAACGAAAAGAGAAAATCGGTTCGTGGGAAAGTCCAAAATCGAAAGGGCAATACATCGGCAAAGTAACAGAAGTAACTCCAAAAGGTTATTTCATAGAAAACGCGGAAGAATTAAACAACGGAGATGGACTTTACTTTGTGAACCAAAACGGTGAAGGAGACGGCGTTCAAATCAATGTGGTCTTGAATAACTTAGTGATTCCAAATTCCTACAAAGACATTCCAGTTGGAACCGAAATTTACCGCAATTCAGATGCAGCCTTCAACAAATTGGTGGAACGTGAAGACGCAACCGTTCGAAAGATCGGCGTAAAAATGCTTTTTTCGGAGACAGAAACAGGCTTTGCTTTGCAAGTTATCGATGAAGACGGTCACCAAACAAGTGCTTCGTTTGACTTTGATAAAAATCCTTCGAATAAAGGCGAAGTCAGTTTGGAAGAAATCAAGAAAAATCTAGCCAAAACAGGAAATACGCCGTTTATCGTTGACGAAATCGAGGTAAACTTCTCCAACTTTTGGTTTTTACCAACATCCAAAGTGAATGAGATTCGCCGCGAAGTGTTGGAGAATTTGATCGATGTACGCGTAAACGAATATCACCGAGAAGAATATCAAATCACCAAAACCGATCATCCGTATCCGGTTACTGAATTGGATTTCACGTACAATGTTGCCAACAAAATGGCGCGTGATTTTTACCGCCGACACGGAGTTACGGAAATTGAAAAAGCTTTCGAAATTCAGTGGGATCCAGGGAAATCACGTGTTATGACCACCAAATACTGCGTGAAATACGAATTAGGCAAATGTGCCCGCTTCCAACGCGCAACAATGGGAGAAAAAGTGAAAGAACCATTGACCCTGAAACACGGAGAAGTGGAATACAAACTGAAATTCAACTGCAAACCCTGCGAAATGGAAATTTGGGAAAAAGATGCCGAATTGGAGTTTATCGATGAAGATGAGCAGTTGAAGCGGTGAGTGGTTTTTTAGATTCAATGTAATATGAAGACAACTCAAGGTCTATCTCTGTATTTTGAATGAAATACGTTTTAAAAGATTTTGTTTGAAAATGACTACTCGTTATTGATTGAATATTTGGTGAATCAATCTCCACCGCCACATCCACCACATCCACCACATCCGCTACATCCGCTACATCCAGAATCTCCTCCAGAATTTGAGCATCCAAAACAACCCGAATCAAACGATGAACATCCAAAACCACCAACAAGTGTTCCTTGATATGTACCTGATTTTTCACCTTGTCTAATCAATTCAGAGAGAATCTCATTATCAATCTGCAAAAGGAACTCAAAAGGGAATTTAGAAAGAAGAAAAATATGCCCTTTATATTTCTCAACTAATTCACCTGCTAATTTTATATCACTTTTTACTGCATTATATAGTTCTTTCTCCATTCTATTTATTTCAGAAATAAATGAACCTTTTTTTTCTTTACCTTCGATTGAAAGAGAGAATAAACCGAAAATTTGTTGAAAGAGATTAATCGAAATATAATTTTCAAGCGAAGAAGCATTCAAGATTGTTTTTTTAAACTCTTTTTGGTTTCTTGCATTTTGAAATCCAATAGTTATCAAATGTTGAAATAAAATTTGAATGGAACTACTATTCATAAAAGGTGAAAGAAAAACCATCTCACAAGGAGCAGGTCGATAGTTTGAGAAGTTACTTCCTCGAGAAATGTATTTGTATTTTCTAAATGAATAATTACGCGAGCTTGATTCTTTTATAACTATGTTTATTTCTAACACACCTTTCAAAAGCAAATCCATAAAAATGAGCTTTAATAATTCTTTTGACTGTGTTTTATTACCTTCTAAAATAAGTTTTACTTCAGCAGGTAAGAATTCGATTTGTTGTTTCATTTTTTATAAAGTAACGGTTTTTTAATTAACCAATATAATCCCCTATTTATACGCTGAAAACGAAGCATTTTAAATCGTTTGGAGCTGGGAGGCCATATGTCAGATGGAGCTTCACGTTGAAATTCCCTTTGGTAAAGCAAAAGTGTTTTTTCATACA
>CAYRMV010000272.1:0-2499 GCA_964425255.1 uncultured Flavobacteriales bacterium | reverse complement strand
CTGTGGATAGTACAAGTTAGATATTCCTTTCAGTTTTTTATAAATCACATTGTTTCCAAAATAGTTTTCAGGAATATTTACAAATACTACAAACAAGTTGATGCAGATAAAAATAAAGTATAGTATGACTTTACTTGATTTTTTTTGCAATTTTCTTACTCTTGAATTGAGTTGGGCAAGATCCTATTTTGCATCCAACTCCACCCTGTTTTCCAGTTGCAGACTTACCGATACTTCCAGTTCTAGAGCCACCAGTTTCGCCACCTTCTCCTATTGCACCAGATGGTAAGGTGCCAACTTTTTTTCCAAAAACCTCAATTCCATTTCCGGTACAAATACGTCTATTTTCTATATATCCATTTGGCTCTTTACAGAAATCAAAATCTAAATCATTTTTTGGGAAACATAAATCGTAAAATCAGGATTTGAATTACTTTCTTTCAAGCATTGATCAGCTGTTGGGCAATTGCCATTCGCTTGCATGCTACAGACCACATCAGAATACGTAAATTCATCTTCATTAATTTTACATTCAACTTTTGCAAGGCAAATTTTAACATTTGCACAAGAGGTGCATGAAAGCGGAGTAAGTGAATTCTCAACATAGTTGCATGTAAGTGAGAATGCGCTGATTGAGAGTGTTGAAAAAATTAAAATAAATATAGATTTCATTTAGAACTACTCCCTTGATTTGAATTATCTGAATTTTTTAAAAAGTCTATTTTCGTTTCATCAATGTTTTCGAATGCTGGATTATAAAAGCAGCTGGAGGCTCTGGGGCATGTGACACTGTTTTGCTTTTCAACTCCTTCGCAAGCCATATAAAATTGATACTCCCCTTCATCTGCACTGCCACAAACAGCAGGACCAACGCAGAAAACTTTGTTACACTTGTTGTCACTTTTGTATTTTATTAACATTGGCGATGCACGAAATTCACACCCTGTAATTAATTTGTTGTCTTTGTTAAATATTGGAGTCAGCGGTGATATGAAAATCTGATCAACGTGATAACTTTTAATTTTGTATCCAAGTTTTTTTTCAATTAGCGATTGAAGAATTTTTTTATCAACAATTTCATTTGTAGAAATATTGTCCAATAGCACAGATGAATGCTGAGAGTTTAAGTCATTAATTTTAATTCTAATTGATGAAATGTGTTCAGTTTCTTTTAAATACCCCTCACTGTTGGGACATTTAATTTGAAATGGGATTTCTTTGATTATTTTACATTCTTCATCTTTGTCTTGTGCTAATGCTGAGATTAACAAAAACTGGAAGCTTATTAACACTGCTAATACTTTCATGTGAAACCTCTCATCTTAATAAAAACTAAATTTTATAATATACAAATTAAAATTTTTTTAAATTTAATTTTTTTTAAGGATTAATCATCTGTTTCATGACAAAGGTGCCGCTGTGTTATTGAATTCTGTTGGAAAATAAAAATATTTTTCAAGAAATTGGAAAATATGTAATTCTCGAAGAGGAAGAACGATAAAGCTTCTTTCAAATAATCTTGGATGGGGAAGAGTAAGATGGTCGGAATTAATTTCAATACGATCAAAGAAAAGGAGGTCTAAATCAATAATTCTTGGGCCACGCAAAATATCACGAGTACGTCCCATTTCTGATTCGATTTTTAATAAGACATTCATTACTACTTCAGGAGGAAGCTTTGGTGTTTCAAATACCAGGACTTGATTGTAAAAATCTGGCTGTTGTAAGTAATCGACAGCGGGGGATTCATAGATTCGACTTTCCTCCAAAAGATGAAAATAATTTTCCAAAATATTTTTTGCAATTCGTAAATTATTTTTTCGATCACCTAAATTTGTTCCGGTCGCGATTACGATTGGCATGATTACGGATTAGATAAATTTGGTTGAGTTGTTTTTGAATCAGTTTCTGACTTATTATCTGAAGTGGCCTCTACTGGAGTGAAAGATTGAATATAACTAGGCACCAGCATGTCAACAGGGCGCATAGGTTTTTGTTTTACTCCGCAGCCAGCTAGTAAAAACAAGATTGCAAAAAATAAACTAAACTTAAAATTCAAGCGTCAGTCCCCCGGAGAGTATATCCATTCCAAGATCTGCTCTTACAAACCATCCAGGAACAATACGTTTTAACAAAGTCACTCCGAAAATGACACGACTTTTTGCAGTTTCATCAACCACATCCAACTCTTGTTGTAATTCTGCTTCAGTTCTACCGCGTCCGTCATCAACTCCAGCTCCTGGAGAATCGGCACGAATAACTTGATAACCGATATAAGGCTGGAAGTAAGAATAAAATGGTGCACTAAAAGTATACTTTCCACGCACCGTAATATTAGTTAAGCGCGTATCAATTTCAGTGGCAGGAAAATCATTTATGACGTTAGTTCCAAGTTGTAACTCACCCCAGATATTATCTACTAGCTGATATGCCCACGCACCGTTTAGCTGAGTATAGCGCCTAGCTGTGCCATCGCTATCTTTTCCTTCGATCATTCCG
>CAYRMV010000271.1:0-2514 GCA_964425255.1 uncultured Flavobacteriales bacterium | reverse complement strand
GAGAAATCAACTTTTCCACTAAATTAAATAAGAAAACACAAAATTATGGGAGCAACAAACTATCAACCTTACACCAACGAAGAGATTTTACTAGCCACGTTCAACCGAGCACTCGCACACCCTGCACGCGTAAAAATGCTTCGACTGCTGCAACAACAAAAATCCTTTCGAAATTGCGACATGGCCAATGCCTTGAGGCTTTCTCAATCGACCGTGCACCGACACATCTACACCTTGCATCAAGCCGGTTTCGTTCATTTGGAATATGCCGATAAGCAATATTTCGTCACACTCAACAAGGATAATCAATCCGTTTATCTGGATCTTTTGACTAAATGATCGTGCGGGGAGTATTGAATCTCCTGTTCGACGATCTGTGAAAATGATGCACCTATTCCGTCTCCGGGCTTTAGTGCTACGCATGTCCGTGGTGTTCAGTTGCTTGCTTTTTTCCAGACAAGCACTTCACATCTACCACAGCCATTGCTGGCAGCTATCGCCCTGCGCCGGGGTGTGGATGGCGAGGGGTTGAGAATTTTGCACAGCAGGAAATCATTCAAAAAGAATTAATAATATGACCTTGATAACCTATTCTTTTTAATATTGATTCAGCATATTCAAATTCTTTAGGTCGAAAAATCAACTTCCTTTTCGAAGAGGCCAATTGCACTAAGTGTAAAGTTAAATGATTGCCAAATCTAGCGTTGTTGTGTCCAATTGAAATAGATCGAATTTCATTAACCTTAATTGTCTCGAGGTGTTTATTTGGAAAGCGTCGGTATACTTTTATTTCACCAAGACAGTATCGAATTTCCTTTGAACTATAATACATGTACAAAAGCGAAACAATCAGCAAAAAACCAAGAATCTGTAAAGCAATATCTCCTGAAACAAAAAACAAGATCGATATACCTATAAATACAACAGAATTGAAAGCCAATTGAATGTTAGTTTCCGTAAATTGTTTATTTATTAGATGTACTTCCAAATGTGATTAATTTTTCTGATTCATCCATTTAAGAGCAAATATCCTTTGTTCACTTGTTTGAATATTACTGAACGTCAATGGAATGTTCCATTCACTAATTTTAGATAGCAGCCCTTCAGTGTCTTCTAGCGTCGAATTAATCTTAAATTTTTCAACTTGTTCATTGCCATAAAATGTCAAATGAATTCTGCCGTATTGTGGGGCGTTATCAAATCTAAAGTTAAGTCTTTGAATTGTTTTCAAAGTAAACTCGCTTCTCACTCTATTAAAAACAAACAGTTCGTTTTTAATCACAAGCGACTCATTCCGAGAATAAAATGTGTAGAAATCAGATAAGACACCAAGATAAATTCCGAGTAGAACGGCAAAACAAATAATGATTATTACTAAGCCGAGTTTTACTTTTAGAAGTAAGAATAATAGAAGTAAAACGGTCAATAAAATAAAAATGAACCTGAAAAACTTTCTATAAAAAACTCCCAGATCCGATCCGTAAAGCTTTTCCTCATGTTTTTCTATATTTTCCATGCTTTGTTCAATGTAATTTCCAAACGTAACTAATAACCCTCCACACCCCTTAGTTCATGACAAACATAAAAACGACAAAATTCAATACCAATCCACAGACGGCAATTAAATAGTACCAAGTTGTCGTAATAGATTTATCGATGTTGTTTAACCATTGTAATACCCTAAACTTACCGAAAATTAACTTGACAACATTTATCACGATAAAAACCAAAAAAGCATATATCGTGGCTTCTCTAATGTTTTCAATTACCCGGTAAATTAGCACGTTTATTAACCATCCATAAACCAAATAATTCATTACAACGTAATCACGCACAAAGTTTACCCCAATATTGTCTGGCGTTTCGTTTCTAGTTTTTAAACACAGCGTGTATATAAAATCAAGCATAAATTAAGTGGGGCGTGGATAGATCAATTGTGATGAAAATCAAGAAAAAAAATACTTTATTCTAATACTTTTCTTCATATACAAATTCATATGTCTGTGTAAGATATTTGCCATTTCTATAAACTTCGGTTACATAGGACCCACTGTCTTTTGCAATAGAATCATTAATCTTAATTATTTCATTATTACCGAATCGAAGGTGTATTTTTTCATCTTTAATATAGAAATAATGATAATCATTAT
Source organism: uncultured Flavobacteriales bacterium (assembly GCA_964425255.1). Classification (GTDB taxonomy): domain Bacteria; phylum Bacteroidota; class Bacteroidia; order Flavobacteriales_D; family Crocinitomicaceae; genus CAYRMV01. Next base: position 364 of record CAYRMV010000271.1, on the reverse strand, counting down.
CTGCATTTTCAATTCTTTCAATTCGGCCATGTATACTTAGGTCGAAGTATTCATTTTTATTTTTAACATAAAATGATCTTAAGAAGAAGGCAGCTATTGTGATAGCGATAACCACAAATATTGCAAGAGGCCAAGAAATTGAGAACTTTTTATCCATTATTTCTATAATATTATGCGGGTACAAACCATTAACTGAGTAATTCAAAACTCCAGTGTTCACCGCTGCGAATGATTCTAGTCCCGATCATTCGGTGTACAATCCTTCGCCTTTCTAAAGTTAAAAAGTAAGTTCAGGATTGCAAATCCTGCTGAGCGGGGTCATTTGTTTTTATATTTAATAGTGAAAAAAGTACCTCTCCCTGGA
>CAYRMV010000270.1:0-2518 GCA_964425255.1 uncultured Flavobacteriales bacterium | reverse complement strand
ACACAAAGGAAGGAAAAACGCTTCTCGCACATGAATTGGCACATACGATTCAGCAGGGAGCAACTGCACCTACTAAAGAAGAAGAAGAAACAAAAAAAGAACTTCATCCACAGGATATAAGCCAAGCGAAAGCGAAAGCCAAAGAAAATCCTGAAATGGAAGCGAAAGGAAAGGAACTTGCTGTAGCACTTATTGATGAGGAAAAGGAACAGCCATCTAGGGTTTCTTCCACGGAAGAAAAGGTTCCTGAACAACCGATTAATCAAGAGATTGTTGTGCCTAATGAGGTGGAGAAGGATGAAAATGCAGCAACGGATGAAACAAATAGAGCTGAGGAAGATACAGAAATAGTTGCAGAACAGCAGCAAGTGAACAAACTGGATCAAGCAGTAGAACAGGAGGTAAGTAAGAAGCTACAAACAAATGCTCCTATTCAGGAGAATGAACTTGAAGCTATTGAACAGGTTGGAGCAGAAGTTCAAAAGCAGGATGGAGATGCAAAGGGAGAAGATTCTGGTCCAGAAGGAGTAAAAGAGGATTATGAAAACCCGCCTCCTGTAAAAGAGGCTAAAATAGATGAAGCAACTGACAAAGCAGGTGAAGGTGTTGGTGTGGATGAAGAGGCGAATGTCAATGTACAAGGGTTGATCATGACCGCTCAGCAATTCCGTGATAACGGGAAGGAGTCTCTAGATCGTGCAAAAATACAAACAGAGCATCGTATGACTGCTGAGAAGAAGATGCGACAAGCGGAAAAAGAGGTGGAAGCTTCAGACAAAATTCTTCAAACAGCAGAAAAAAATACGCTTTACCGTGAACAGCAAATCCCTAAGATTATGAACCGTGCCCTAGATACTTCGAAAGAACGCCAATCGAAGGTCGGAAAGGAGGTAGGAACTTATACTGCTGAATACAATAAAAACAAAGGTACCGCTAATGATCTAAAAAAAGAGAGTGCAGATTTGACCAAAGGCTCAAAAAAGAATTCGAATCCAGAAGAAAAAGACTCAGGTGTATTGACAGCTAAGTATGAAGAAATGAGTAGCGGTACAGCCACAATGGCGGAAGGAATAACAGGAGGTGGTTCGACTGCTGCTAAACTTGCTAAAGACGCCAAAAATGCCAAAGCTAAAAACAATGAAACAGAGAAAAATCTGAACGAATCGAAAGCAAAGATTGTCGAATCAAAACAAAAAATTCAATCAGAAAAGAGCCGTAATAAGCAAGCAAAATCAAAGTTAAAATCGCTGATACAGAAGTTTTTATCTAGTAAAAAACAAGAAAAAGAACTTATTTCAGAGGGAACGAGCTTGATGAAAACCTCTTTTGAGATCGAAAACGAGACACATCATGCCCAGCATTTCTATTACAAGGACATGAAAACCATCGAAGGATCTGATGAGATGATCGCGCAGGAAGAACTCCAAGCACAAAGTGAATTATCTGCTGGACCAGAAGCATTGATGTTCCGTTATTCAACGTTGAAAAGTGAAGGCGAACGGGAGGCATTCCTCGCGTCGTTGAGCGAATCTGACAGAATGATGCTTGGAATGCAATTGCAAACGTTTAATCAGAATTTTGATTCGTGGATAGAGTTCAAAAAACTAGAGTTAGGTGAGCGGGTTGAACAAAGACGTGCTCAAGAAATTGACGGATACAATGCCAAACGCAACCGAAGCCTTCAATCTCCACTCAACAAGGCGACCAAAAACTTGGATAAGATTTCAAAATCAGGTTTACTTTGGACTAGCATGACCCAATCGTTGGAAGCCATGTGGCAAGGATTGACGAGTATTACTTGGGCAGATGTGAAGAAAATTGGTTGGGCAATAATTAATCCGATGGAAACGTACCGTACCATTGCTGAAGCTGTTGGCGGAATTTGGACAGATTTGAGTGATTGGAAAGGTTTTAGTCAAGATCCTGTTGGAATGGTTTTACAAAAAGGATCAAGTGTGGGAACAAAACTTCTTACGATTGCTGGAATTGTAACAGGACTTTTGTTAGCTCTTTCCATCCTTACGGGAGTTGCGGCTGTTTTCGTGCCACCCCTTTGGACAGTTGTTGCTTGGCTAGGTAGTGCCACGGTTACTATGGTTACAGTGACTTTTTGGTTAGGAGTGATTACAGCAGCTCTAAGTGTAATGTCGGGTATCAAAAATATTTTCAACGTACATACCGCAAAAACCGCTGAGGAAGTTTACCAAGGAAACAACAAAATCAAGAAAGATGCAGCTAACACGGCGGCAGGTTTATCGGCGGTGGTAGGAGCCAAAGCTCTACTTTCACCGATAAAATCAGACAAGATCGGTAAATTCAAAAATGCGGCTGCCCGTACTTGGAAAGCCAGTTCCGGCTTTATCAAAGGAGGTGTTAGAAAAATCCCTCGTTTGGTAGGAGCTGCGTTTAAAAAAGATACGTGGACGGGCTTGTTTGGCAGCTTTAAGAAATTTACAGCTAAAAAATCCGATGACCTACTTGGTGGAAACAAGAAGAATCTTGCCAAAAAAACAGATCA
>CAYRMV010000269.1:0-2568 GCA_964425255.1 uncultured Flavobacteriales bacterium | reverse complement strand
GCGGAACTCAGATTCATAGAAAATCACACGAACATCAAGTTGAGAACTGTTAATTGATTCCCTCCACAACTTAATTCTGTCAATTTGGTATTTTTCGTCACATCCAATTGCTTCAATTGATTTTCGTAGCAAATCACAATTTTCAAATCATGATTCTTAGCTAAATCCAAGGACGACAGTTTGTTTTTACCACAATTCAATTCAGTCAGTTTTGTGTTTTTACTCACATCCAATTTGCGAAGTTGATTCCCGGAGCAATTCAACTCAAGCATTTCTTTGCAAGAGTTCACATTTAAAACTTTTAAGCGATTGTTGATACAAAACAAATCGTCCAATAACTTATTCTCACTGAAGTCCAAAGAAGTCAGGCTGTTTTCGTGACATGTTAGGCGTTTAAGTAGTTTATTTTGACTTAAATCCAAGAATTTTAGTCTATTCCACCCGCAAACCAATGTTTCTAAAGACTTATTTGCTCGTACATCCAAATACGTTAACTCGCTGTATGAACAATCCAAATAGCTTATCGTATCGCCAATAATTGTTATGGTGTGTGAAGCAGTGCTGTCGCTATACATATGTTTATGGAATGACCTATTCGGAACTAAAGCTATTGAATCACGAAGAGTGCCGTCACCCCAATCAATTACCGCATTACCAACACCTTCCAATGCAATCCGAATATCGTCTCCCACAACTGATGTATGCATTGTCATTGTAGACGGTTTCTGCTCATTCTCCTTTTTGTCTTTTTTTGAAGAATTGCAGCTTACAAGAGATATAATAATTCCAATAATTATGAAGGGAATCTGTTTCATTCTGACTTAATTATTTTTGATTAGTGTTGTTCTTTAGGGTTGCCCATAACGGTTTCCAAATAGGCAAAGGCGCCTAACAAATCTAGTACTTTTCGCGCTTTTGCTTATTTGGTGTTATGTGTATTTTCTCGTTTATTCCCACATGCTGCGCAAAAAGTCGCCACCGGAGTCCGATATGGTTTTAAACAATTTTCGCATAATGGTCCAAAAGCAGCAATTCGATGGTGCATGATTGCATTTGGTTCAGTTTCATTAAATCCTGTTATTGAGTAATAGTAGTCCAACATTGGTTTAAATCTTTCTTGTCTTGATAATCCATCCATTTTAAATGCTTCTGAGTATAATTTACTTGCAATAGCATATTCATTTTCGTCAAGCATGGGAATATCCATTTTGCATCTCCAACACCACATTATTTTCATCGTACATCGTCTAAAAATGGTACGTAATAAGTCGCAGAGTAAACCAAAGCGAGCTGTTTATTTTTGAATTCGTTAAATGCCGTAAAATACCATTCAGAATCGTCTGGCGATTTTCCGTATTCTTCATTCGTAAACACATCATAATACTCACCGTTATACCAAGGCTCAATTCCAAAAACTCCAAGTTTTAAATCTTTTATTCTATTCAAGATTATCTCAAATTCCTCAGAACTAAAATAGTGTATCGACGGTGAGTCAAATCCGTTATTTAAATTTGTTAGACCTGAAAAAACTTCAGTTATTAAAAACTCTTCTTTTAAATTTCTTTTATCCATTCGATTTTTCGGGTAATGGTCAGTTACACATAACGTTCCCACGCCTAACGAAGGAGCCGGTTTTTAAAGTTATTTATCGTTGCGATCCAAGATCGTTTTGTTTTTAATTGTTCGTTTTTCGTTTCCCATATTTCCGGCTCTTTCGCTAGACGTGTGTTATCGCTAGTCATAAATTCTATAATCACTTGGAAGTTTTATTGCCTGTTTAAGCATTTTCTCCTTCGTCAAGTTTTTAGTTATTTCAAAATTTACTCGATTAAGTAATTGTATTAGAATTGGGTAATCACCTTTAATATTTACGTTTATTAAACCTCCAGCAGTGTAGTTGTATAAGTTAAAACACCAATAGCTGTGTCCATCTATTTTTTGATAGGTTTGCGTGATTATTTCAAAATTTCCATCATTATCAAAATCTCTTTCCAAACGATTATTAAATCCTTCAAAATAATCTGAAAATGATATTGGGCTGAACGTACCGTCTTCTTTTTGAAATAAATAAATTAATTGAGCGTATGAATTGTAAGAACCAGCAGCAACGTGGTTGGGAAGATAAACTTTTAGATCAGTTAAACTGTCACCATTGAAATCTCCAATAAAAACCGAATCAGGCTTTGCATATGGACTTAAAACATATAAAAATTCAATTCTGTGTTTATCAATTTCTTTTGAATTTTGAAAAACCCTCAAATTCGAATTTTGAGTTTCAAATAAATGTTTAGTTAATTGTAATGTCAACGTATCGCCATTGGTATAAAATGAAGGAATCGAAATTGTAAAATCTATTTTTTTCTTGGATTCTTCTCTGTTATATACTTTCCAATCATTAAACCCTTCTATGTTTGGCTTTGATAATGAATCGAATGGAAATTGTGCATTAGAGCTTATCGCAATAAAACTTAAGAGAATAATATTTAGGTATAGTTTCATCATGCAATTAGCGATAACGTTCCGCAAGCAGGCGACCTGCCCACCTTTCACGTCCCGATAGCTATCGGG
>CAYRMV010000268.1:0-2571 GCA_964425255.1 uncultured Flavobacteriales bacterium | reverse complement strand
AGCGAATCGAATAGAAGACTTGTTTCCTATTAAAAGTTTGAATTATGAAAAGTTAAGCGGTAATAAAGGAGGTATTGAATCTGTGAGAGTCAATGACCAATTCCGAATTGAATTTGTATCGCGGGTTGAAGGGTTTGACCCCAATAAAATCACGATATGTTCAATAACCGAATTAAGTAATCATTACAAAAAGAACTGAGATGAAAACAAATAATGAACTAGTCCCATTTGATGCATCCCATCCAGGAGGATTGATCCTAGACGAGATCGAATTTCGTGGAATTTCACAAGCGGATTTAGCGCTTCAAATGGATGTGAAAAAATCATTTCTAAACGAGCTGATAAAAGGAAAGCGCGCTCTTACGGCTGATATTGCACTTCTCCTTGAGAAAATTTTGGAGATTCCCGCTGAGTATTGGATGAATTTACAATCACAGTATGAATTAGATAATGCAAGAATCAAGGAAAAAAATATTTCTAGACTGGCTAACGCTGAGTCATGGAATATAATCAAACAGCTTATACCTGTAGGTTACTTTAAGAAGCATGAATATTTTCAAGACAATATTGAAGCAAACATTAAAAAGGTACAGGACATATATGAAGTTGCAAATATTGATCAGTTGGTTCAAAAAACAGCATATCAGCATGTAGCCCTGCATCGGAAATCAGAAAAATTGCAGATTGATGACAAAAATATGCTGGCTTGGAACATGCTTGCTCGTTTTGAGGCGAAACAACAAGATGTCAACTCATTCAATTTTAACAACATTCCATCGCTTGTTTCTGAATTAAAACAGATATTTTTTGAAAATGAAAACACCATTCAAAAGGTGAAATCCAAATTGAAGCAATATGGTGTAAAGTTTGTGCTAATTGATAAAATTGAAAAAGCTCCTATAGATGGGTACACCTTTTGGTCTGAAAATAATCCAGCGATTGCAATGACTATTAGGCATAAGCGCATTGACAATTTCGCCTTTACCATCATGCATGAACTTGGTCATATTGACCTTCATTTAAGAGCTAATCGTGATCATCAGTTTTTTGATTTATCAGAAAAGAAACGAAGTGTTGAAACGATGGAAATGGAAGCTGACACATTTGCTCAGACGAATCTAATTCAACCAGATCAGTGGGATACCATTATAAAATTGCCAGAATTAAATGATTATTCCATTAAAATGATTTCAAACAAGTTTTCCATTCATCCTGCAATTATTTTGGGTCGAATAAATCACGAGTTGAATCATTATGCAATTTCTACGGTAATTGATAAAAAACTAAACTAGCCGTCAAATTTAGACTGCTACCGAATGAAAACATTGGCGTGCCTTATTTGCCAATACAGTCACAAATTTAATTTGGTATGACCACACAACCTGAACAATTACTGGAAAATAACCTAGTGAATCAATTAAAGTCACTTGGTTATCAATACGTGGAAATTCGCGAGGAAGCTGATTTGTTGGACAACCTTCAATCGCAACTTGAGAAACACAACAATACTAAGCTAACCACAGATGAGTTTTTCCAGGTATTGAATCAACTCGACAAGGGCAATAATTTTGAAAAGAGTAAAACCCTTCGTGATCGTATAGCCTATACCAAATCAGATGGTAAAGTGGCGTATCTGGAACTGATCAATATGATGAATTGGTGCCAAAACCAATTTCAGGTCACACAACAGGTTACCATGCAAGGTACCTACAAGAACCGGTACGATGTTACTATTTTGGTGAACGGTCTTCCCTTGGTTCAAATTGAATTGAAGCGCCGTGGTCTGGAACTGAAAGAAGCATTCAATCAAACCAATCGCTACGAACGTCATTCGTATTCGTCGGGTCGTGGTTTATTCCAGTACATTCAATTGTTTGTTATTAGCAATGGCGTTAATACAAAATACTACTGCAACAATCCAATCAAACACCGGTCCTTCAAGCAAACTTTTTATTGGGCTGATGATAAAAACAATCTGATCACGCAATTAACGGAATTCACGAATCATTTCCTGGAGCCTTGTCATATTGCTAAAATGATCACGAAGTACACAGTGCTCAATGAGAGTCAACAAATGCTCATGGTATTGCGCCCGTATCAGTTTTACGCGGTTGAATCCATTGTTGAGCGAGTTAAAACAACGACCAAAAACGGGTATATCTGGCATACAACAGGTTCGGGTAAAACACTCACTTCGTTTAAGGCCAGTCAGATCCTTACACATCTTCCAACGGTATACAAGGTGGTTTTTGTGGTCGACCGCAAAGACTTGGATTACCAGACGACCAAAGAATTTAATAGTTTCTCAAAAGGCAGTATTGATGGTACAAGTAATACTCATTCATTAGTAAAGCAGCTTTCAGACGAAACAAAACTGATCGTTACGACCATACAGAAATTGAATACAGCAATTTCAAAGACCCGCTATTTGGGGAATATGGATAAGATCCGGAACGAACGTTTTGTGTTCATTTTTGATGAGTGTCACCGCAGCCAATTCGGTGAAACACACAGCAAGATCAAGTCCTTCTTTACGAATGCTCAAATGTTTGGTTTTACGGGGACTCCAAT
>CAYRMV010000267.1:0-2571 GCA_964425255.1 uncultured Flavobacteriales bacterium | reverse complement strand
CCAACTATTAATTGCCATACCTTCGTTGGGTGTTTTAGCCATTTTAGTGGGAGTGACCATTGCTTTTGTGAGTTTAAATATGTTAAGTTATGATTATAACTACGAATCCCGTTGGATGGAGAAATTTATTTTGACTTTTATCTTCTCAGTTATGTCATTGATTGTAGGTTTAACACTCTATTTCTTGTACAAAAAAGGTTCATCTAAAAAGTTCTTGAATATTCTGTTTCACATGACTGTTTTGCTATCACCCTTTTATTTAAATGTCTTATTAGGCGTTTTTTATGTATTTAGCGGATATAGAGCAGCTCCAGGTCGTTGTGATGATTATCCAAACTATGAATATGGATTGCAGTTTTTATTGCATCCAATCATGTTTTTAACTCTCGGGTTAATTGGTGTGTTTACTTGCTTAAGTTTGGTGAAAAAATGGAAAGCGAAGGAGGAATAAAATCCTTCGCTTTTATTTGAAGATTTTGAGTATCGATCGGAGAAATAATTTTTCATCCGCTTTGACCAAAAAGGCTGATAGTGAATCCATTTGATCAACCAATTGGTCTATGCTTTGTATCGTATTTTTAAATTCCGCAGCTTCTTTTGATTCGCTTGAATCGAAGTCTTTTAGATTGGCTAGTTGAAGTTTCAAAGGCTCAATTTCTCTGCGTTTGCGTTCTTGCATAATCCGTTTCGCAACCACCCAAATGTCTTTTTCAGCTCGGAAAAATTCTTTTCTTTCCCCTGGAATAGATTCTCGGTAAATTAAGTTCCACGTAATGAGTTCACGCACATTCATATTCGCATTACCTCGAGAAATTTGCAGTTTCTCCATAATATCTTCAGTCGAAATGGGTTCTGCACTTGCCAATAAAAGGGCATGAACTTGTGCCATCGAACGATTGATACCCCATTGCGTTCCCAGGTTTCCCCAAATCTGAACAAACTGTCTTTTTGCTTCTTCTACTTCCATACTGCGAAAATACATATTTTCAGGAATTTTTGAAACTTCGAGAAGTTTGTTCAGAAGGGGTCAATCAAAATTCGATTTTGTAGCTTAAAACGGGAATCAACGGTGTTTGGTACCAATATTTGATTTCTTTGGTTTCAGCACTCCAATACGAACCTCCGATATTTTTGCGGTTGGTTACATTTTGAATGTCTAAAGCCCAAGTAGTGGTGATTTTGCTGAAATTGCGTTTTATACTGAAGCGAATATCAGTTCTGAAATAGGTGGGATTTTGACTTTCGTTCGTTTTATTCCAATCAAAGCGCACTTCTTCTGCTTCTTCGGATGCCTGTGCATCAATAGGCGTGTAGCGAAGTCCTCCTACACACATCATTTTCATGTTTGCACCCAAAACGCGATTTTTTCGTTTTTCAGACAAAGTCCATTCTTTTCCGATGGTGAAAGTCGTTGCAAAATTGGTGTTGAATCGGGTATTGTACCAGTTTCCATTGGGCGCTTGGTATTTTGAATCAAACAAAGAAGTGGAAAGCAAATAATAAAGGTTTTTGTGTAAAAAACGTTCCCAAGTGAGTTCAACTCCATAATTTCTCCCTAAACCTTTGTTACTTAAATTTTCTGAAGGAAAACCATCAACCTGATTCAAAATGGAAAAAGTACTTTGCATATCGGTGCTGATCGGAATATTCGAAAGATGTTGATAATAGGTTTCTAATTTGATGTGCGTATGTTCGCTGTAATTCCAGTCATAACCAAAAACCACATGTTGCGCTTTGCTCAATTTCAAATCTCGATTGGTTTGACTAAAAGTTCCATTTACTTGTGGAATTTTCATAAAATAAACACCAATCGGTTGAACTTGACTGTGCATACCGTATCCCAAACTAAAATGATGTTTCTCATTGATATCGTATTTCAACGCAAGACGTGGTTCGACTGAGTATGTTTTGTTTAAAGCTAAACCAAGTGCATGAATTCCGATGTTAGCTTGAAGTTTGGAAGTAAATTTATGAGATATTTGTCCGAACGCTTGTCCTGTAAACGTATAGTTCTTTTCACTCACAACGGTTTGAAATTGAGATTCCACACGTTCTTGTTGTGTTAAGTTATAGGCAATTCGATTGACAATCAGTCCTGTACGAAGATTCGTTTTTGGGTTTATTTTCCATGTGTAAGTGGAACTAAATGTGATTTTATTTTGCAAAAAAGATTGATTCATTTGAGGAGAAAATGTCACATAATCGTATTCCATTTTGTCTTCTTTGTACCCGTTTTCTGTTCCTGAAAAAACCAAGGCAGAACGGAGGTTTGATTTTTTTCCAAGCAACAATAGATGGGTCAAACCAGTTGCGCCTGTTTTTCCTAAAAAAGTCGATTCGAAACGATAATAAGCATCTTCTTTCCAGCGAAGCGAGTCGGCTTCTGCTTTCGTTTCTTGCGTACTAATTCCGCCAAAACCAAAAATCCCGAAAGTTCCTATTCGCTTGGTTGGCAAATGAAATTGATAGGAAAGATCTTGAAATAAAGTGTTTGCATCGCCAATGGGAACGCCAATTTTGCCCAATAAATTGAGAGTAGAGTAGCGGTAATTGATCAAGTAGGAACCATTG
>CAYRMV010000266.1:0-2601 GCA_964425255.1 uncultured Flavobacteriales bacterium | reverse complement strand
CCGTCAATTAAAATGGACGTTTGCGGATCGAGTCCAGAATTTGGCTCATCACAAAATAAATACTTCGGATTCATAGCAATAGCGCGTGCAATGGCAATCCTTTTTTGCATTCCACCACTACATTCAGAAGGATATAGTTTATTTCTCCCTGCTAAGTTCACGCGTTCTAGACAAAAATCAGCACGCTTTTGCATTTCTCCTTTTGTCATTTTGGTAAACATAGAAAGGGGAAATTGAATGTTTTCCTCTACTGTCATGGAATCGAATAGGGCAGAGCCTTGAAACAACATGCCAATTTCTTTTCGAATTTCTCGTCGTTCTTCTCGGTTCATTTTCGAAAAATCACGTCCGTCATATAAAATTTGACCTTCGTCTACCTCATGCAAACCAACAATGCATTTAGCCAAAACAGATTTTCCTTGACCAGATGCACCGATAATTAGATTCACTTTACCAGGTTCAAATTTGACAGAGACATCATCTAAAACCTTGTTTTCGGCAAATGATTTGGAAATATGTACAACTTCAATCATCAGAGGAGAATCATTTGAGTGAGTAAAAAGTTGGCACACAAAATAGCAACACTACTGCTTACCACTGCTTGAGTTGAAGATCTACCAACATCGAGCGAACCACCTTTCGTATAGTATCCGTAGAAAGAGGATATAGATACTATTAAAAATCCAAATACAACTGTTTTTGTTAATGCATAGGTAATGTCACCTACTCGAAAAAAATAACGAATACCTAGTACATACGTTTCGGTTGTCGATAAATCAGAAATGACCAAAGAAAGCCAACCTCCAATCAGTGCTAAACCCATTGAAAGGGTAATCAAGATGGGGAAAAAGAGAACTGCTGCAACAATTTTTGGAAGCACTAAATAGGATAACGAGTTTACTCCCATGATTTCTAAGGCATCAATTTGTTCTGTCACCCGCATTGTTCCAATTTCAGATGCTATGTTTGATCCGACTTTTCCTGCAAGAATTAAGGAAATAATGGTAGGTGATAATTCCAAGATGGTACTCGATCTAGTAATGTATCCTATCGTGTAATCAGGCAAAAGCGGATTATCCATGTTGGATGCTGTTTGCAAGGCGATTACACCTCCAATAAACAAAGACATCAACGCAACAATTGGTATTGAACTAATTCCAATCCATTGTATTTCGTCGAATGTACGATTCCAAAAAATACGAAACTTTTCGGGTCTTGAAAACACCACGCGAAGCATGAGTACGTATTTTCCTATGTTAGCAAGAATTTTCATTGATGTCGCTAAATTAATGCTATTTTTCTTTTTATAGTCATTTGCCTGGTTTGAAAACTTCATTTTAGGTTTAGATGAACGTTTTCATTAGGCATTTTGATTTGAGTTTTGCTTAATTCCTTATTTTTGTTGTTATGAATAAAAGCGAACGAAAAGCGAATTTTGAGGCTCAATTTCGGAAATTTCTTCCTCCTGGCTTTGAATCGATGGTGGTTGATTTGCTTTTTAAATATCCTGTAAAGTTTAAGGTTGTTCCCCCAAGAAGTACAAAGTTAGGTGATTTTAGAGCAGGAATCAACGGAGAACGTCATCAAATTACGGTCAATGGAGATTTGAATCCCTATTCCTTTTTAGTTACTACATTACATGAATTCGCTCATTTAGAAACGTACGAAAAATTCGGTCGATCGGTTGCTCCGCATGGAGTTGAATGGAAAAATGAATTTCGAAATTTACTTGTTCCTGCTTTGGACTCTGGTTTGTTGCCAAAAGATATTGAAGTGGCTTTGATGCAGTCTCTTGTAAATACAAAAGCGAGTTCCTGCTCGGATATTCATTTAAGTCGTGCACTCAGAAAATACGATGAACCTAAACATGGTGTTGTTGTTCTTGAAACTCTCCCAAAAAATACTACTTTTGTTCTCCAAGGAAAAGTATTTACAAAAGGTGATTTACGTCGACGAAGATATGTTTGTTCTGAACATACTTCTAAGAAATCGTATCTTGTTCATGCTTTAGCCGAAGTTCATTTATTGAAAACATCAGATGAAAAATAATAATTACTGTATTATCATGGCAGGGGGAATCGGTAGCCGTTTTTGGCCGATGTCAACGCCACAAAGACCAAAGCAATTTTTAGATGTTCTTGGCATTGGGAAATCTTTACTTCAAATGACTTTTGAGCGTCTACAACGTATTGCGCCAAGTGATCAAATTTACATTGTTACTAACGCTTCATATGCGACTTTGGTTCAAGAACAATTACCCGAAATTCATGCATCGCAAATTCTAACTGAACCCAAACGGAAAAATACAGCACCCTGTATTGCGTATGCAGCATCGAAAATTTATGCCTTGAATTCGGATGCAACTTTAGTTGTTGCTCCTTCTGATCATTTAATTATGAAAGAAGATCGTTTTCAGGAAATTGTTGAAATTGCGATTCGAACTGCTAATGAAAATGATCGTTTGGTCACCCTCGGAATTAAACCAACTCGTCCTGATACCGGTTACGGGTATATCGAATTTGTTGAAAAAGGAGACATCATTGGTGGACAGGTGCGAGAAGTAAAACATTTTACGGAAAAACCCAATCGGGAAGTAGCTGA
>CAYRMV010000265.1:0-2615 GCA_964425255.1 uncultured Flavobacteriales bacterium | reverse complement strand
AAAAATGGGCATATATGGCTGAGATTGCTCATCGGAAAAAAGTGGGATTATTTGACGCCGTTGCTCACCTGTTGTAGCGTTCGTTTTTCCAGTAAATTTCAATTTTGATATTCCTGCATAACCTTCCAAAAAAATTGGATTAGTTGTTTCCATGGGTATAGTAAAATGATCCCGTAAAAATTTTTCGCAATTGGAACGCCCTAAAAAGTAGTCATGTATTCGAAATTCTTTGCTTATAAATCCACCAAAACCATCTAATGAACCGCAAGCAATCGCCTTCTTCCCATGAATCGCATGCCCATCGTGATATCGAACAGGGGCAATTAAAAACTTATCACATTGTTTATTATCAAGGGCCTCTTCTATTGTCGAGGGTTTTATTCGAGATTGATTTAATAATGCAGATAAGGTATTCCCAATTACAGAAGTCAATTCAGTAATTCCATTAAAATTTTTTTCTTCTTCACTTGGAAAAGGGTCAATCATCAAAACAGTACTATCAATATATTCATCGTTTTGAACCTCAACATTTTTTTCTTTATTCTTTCTTTCAAGAAGCAATTCTTGTACTTTTTCAAACGGCTCGTTATTGATCATCCCACCATCCACATGGATGGATGGATAGTCTGTTGCAAAGGAGCGATCTCGCGTAATATGTTTAAACCAAGTTAGGTCATTTAGGTATTTTCCATTTCTATTTACACTTCTTGCAGCTAAACCCACAGGAAAAGCACCAGTTGCCATAGCGGCCTCTTTCGCTAATTCTGTATTTAATCCTTTGGCTATATTCAATGGAATAAATCCATCATCTTTGTATTCACTTTCATTATTTGCAAGCATAAAACAAGCATAATCATTATGACTTTTTATGATATACTGATGATTCATGGAATTTGAATTAAAAGCGACATTAAAGCTCATTCCATTTAGATTAGATAGCGTTACAAACAACTGCATGTTCTTCGCTATATATGGTTTATCAATAGAGTGGTTATTTCCAGGACATAATGCTCGATTAGCAATTTTTTCGATAAACTGAGCATTTAATAAAGACTTTAGTTCGTTTTTTTTAATGTCACTTGTATCCAATAATTCTTCTAACATGTTTTCAGAAACGAGATCAACCCAGCTGTGATATAGCTTATTTGTTTTTATTTCACCCAAGATATTCTCTGAAGCTTGGCTAACAGGCTTTATCGGATCATACAAAGCAGATGCAGTAATAATTCCTGTCATCCCGCCCGCTGAGGCACCTCCGATTACTGAAATTTCAACTTCATGCAAAGGAGTGTCAGATATTCCAAGATCTTTTCTTTTTTGCCATATATCAAGTGCCTCTAGTAAATAATCGATTACACCAGCTGTGTAAGCGCCAGCAGAAATCGCTCCTGCCATACATATTCCAACTTTAAATTTCTTTTTTTGCATACTTTTTTGATTAAAATGAAAGTTGATATTGGATTTGATAATAATTGGTCGTTCAAAAATTGTAATACCTCAAATCTTAAAGATATAAAAATTAAATTTTTCTTTTTTGGCTAAGTTAGACATACCAACAATATAGAAAAAGAGTAATTCTACCCTATTTGATTACGTATTAATACTTGATTTTAAAATAAAAAAACAGATTTTAGTTTATTAAAATATTTAAACGTTTAATTTTCAGATTATTAAATGCAAAAAAATACACTTTAGATACAAAAATGTAAACTTAAAATAACACAATTGAAATTATTTGTTTACAAATTAACTGCATAAGAATCAACAATTTAAATTTTATATTAGGTATTTATACCTAATCACCGTTAAGTATTTTTCGTCTTTTTTAAATAAAAAAACAAGTATTAAAACTAAATTGATATATTTGGTAATAAATAAAAGTAAAATTATCTAAATATGCCGTTAAATACTATTACTCTGCAACAAGCTCAAACTTGGGCTAAAAATTGGAATGAAAATAAAATCATTTTTCTTCAAAACAATGATCTAAAAGCTTTTGCGATTCCCCGCCAAGTTATAGATGACGTGATTAGCCATCCTGATGTCGTTGACGTTCGTACTTACTTTGGTTTGGATGATGACATGAAACCACATTTAATGATAGTTGGAATGGATTCAAATGGCAATGATTTGATAGATGAGAACAACAACCTTTTTGTCTATAACTTTGCTAGACCTTGTCCTTCAAATTGCCCTAAAAAAGGGCCATTTATTAACGGATGAATCTCCTTTATTCAGTAGCGTTTCAAATCTATTATTTTTTATTGGTATTAAACACGCTTCTGTATACGGTTTTAGTGTTCAAAAAAAAGAAATTGTTTCAAAATCTTTTAATTACAAGTTATTTGTGGTGTATGTCAATTGTTCAATTTACATCAGATTATGTTTCAATAACAACATCCAATAACTTGTACTTTTCTCACATATTTTTCTTTTTTCATTTTTGGATACTTGGTACTTTTTACTATAGCTCATTTACTTCGAAGAAACAAAGACTATTTTTAAAATACTATATGATTATATCAACCATTGTTATTTCGTTATTGTTTCTTATTCAAAAAGAATTGTGGTTCCGTTTCAGTTTAACTGAAGTGTTTTTCACAAATTATTTTTTT
>CAYRMV010000264.1:0-2624 GCA_964425255.1 uncultured Flavobacteriales bacterium | reverse complement strand
ACTTGCATGTGTTAGGCATATCGCTAGCGTTCATCCTGAGCTAGGATCAAACTCTCAAAAATTATTAATTAAAATTTATATCCGTAATTGTTTTATAATCTTTTTATAGTATTAACATTTAAAATTATATACTAACAAATTTTATTTGTCAAGTTCTTTTTTTTAGATATCTATAATATTAGAGTTTGATGCATTAATAGATGAATCACTAAGAGTTTTTTGTAAATATGAAAAAATTAATATATTATACGCTAATTCTAATTCGTTTATTGAATTTAAAAGTATTTGTTCAAAAGAATTTTTTTTATACAACTGTTTAACTTCATTTAAAATGATTTTAAAATATTGTAAAGAATTTAAATTCTTTAGTTGCACAAGTTCACTTAATGCTTCAAATTTATGTAATAAAGTATCTAATTCATAAGTAATATTAACAATCGACTTGTTAACTTTATCAAAAACTGCATTTTCTTCAGCATCTTTAATCATTTTAGCAACTTCTTCTCGTTCTAAAACGGAAGCTCCTTCAATTGTTATTGATTGTTCTTGCCCCGATTTTTCTTCACGAGCTGAAACAGCTAATAACCCGTTAACATCTAATTGAAAAGTAACGTTTATTTTTGGAACGCCTCTAGGTGCTGAAGGAATACCCGATAAGGTAAAAACTCCCAAACTTTTATTATCCTTGGCAAAAGGACGTTCACCCTGTAAAACATGAATTTCGACTGTATCTTGAAAATCTACCGCCGTAGAAAAAGTTTCTGATTGTTTTACTGGTATCGAAGCATTTCTATTTATAATTGTTGTCATTAAACCACCCATTGTTTCAACTCCTAAGGACAATGGAGTAACGTCTAATAAAATTAAATCTGTAATTTCCCCTGCTATAATACCAGCTTGAACAGCTGCTCCCATAGCCACAACTTCATCTGGATTTACCGTTTCGTTTAAAGGTTTACTTACTAAATCTTTTAAAAGGTTTCGAACTGCCGGCACACGCGTTGATCCCCCAACTAGAATGACTTCGTCAATATCATTTTTTGTTAATTTGGCATCTTCTAATGCTTTTAAAACAGGCGTTTTGCAACGCTCTAAAATATCTTTACTTAACTCTTCAAATTTTGATCGATCAATTTGAATGTCAATATGTTTGGGTATTTGTCCTTCAATATGAATAAAAGGTAAATTTATGCGAGTCGATTGTAAAGTGGATAGTTCGATTTTTGCTTTCTCTGCAGCTTCTATAATTCTTTGTAAAGCTTGTTTTTCTTTATATAAATTAACGCCTTCGACTTTTTCAAAAGCTTTAATAATATAATTAACAATTGTTTGATCAAAGTCATCTCCTCCTAAATGTGTGTCTCCTGCAGTAGCTAAAACTTCAAAAACTTCATCTCCAACTTCTAAGATGGATACATCAAAAGTTCCTCCTCCTAAATCAAAAATAAGAACGATTTCGTTTTTCTTTTTATCTAATCCATATGCTAACGCAGCAGCTGTAGGTTCGTTTAAAATTCTTAAAACATCTAATCCAGCAATAATTCCAGCGTCTTTAGTTGCTAAACGTTGTGAGCTGTTAAAATAAGCTGGAACTGTTATAATTGCTTGAGAGATCTCTTCTTTTAAATAACGACTTGCATCTGCAACTAATTTTTTTAAAACTGAAGCCGAAATTTCTTCAGGACTAAATTCTTTTTTTAATGATGGACAATAAATTTTAACTTTTCCATTATCATTTTTTACTTTATAAGAAATACGTTCAACTTCTCCTTTAATTTCCTCAAAGTTGCACCCAATAAAACGTTTTACAGAATAAAACGTATTATCAGGGTTAACAACACTTTGACGCTTTGCTAATTGTCCTACCAAAGTTTCTCCTGTTGGTGTATAAGCAACTACTGAGGGGGTTGTTCGGTTTCCCTCTGAATTTGGAATTACACTTGGGTGAGCACCTTCTAAAACAGAAATTACAGAGTTTGTTGTTCCTAAATCAATACCGACAATTTTTTTACCGCTTATTTTTTGATTCATAATTAAAAGTTTGTTTTTTATATATGTATAATATAAGAAAAACGATTAAAAAAGTCAAGAGCAACAAAAACAGTATTTACTATATTGTTTAGTATTGACAAAAAAGGAAAAAAGTTGATATCCTTTTATTAATAGAACAAAAAATTTATGATAAGGGTGATTAACTCAGTGGTAGAGTATCTGTCTTACAAACAGGATGTCACTAGTTCAAATCTAGTATTACCCAGTAAGGTTTATCGTCTAAGGGCTAAGACAGAAATTTTCTAAATTTCTAATGTAGGTTCGAGTCCTACTAAACCTAATTGGAAAAAGTGAGATTCGAACTCACGAGATTTTTTGTCAATCTGTCTGATTTCAAATCAGATGCTTTGAACCGCTCAGCCATTTTTCCCTAACAATTAATTTGACGAAGAATGGATTTGAACCATTGACCTTCGGGTTATGAGCCCGACAAGCTACCAAACTGCTCTACCTCGTCATTTTTATACATATTATAACATAATTATATGGACTGAGCCGAATAGGATTCGAACCTATGAAGATTATTAATCAATGGATTTACAATCCACCCCCTTTAACCCCTCGAGCATCGG
>CAYRMV010000263.1:0-2650 GCA_964425255.1 uncultured Flavobacteriales bacterium | reverse complement strand
TGAATCAATTCTTGAGTTCAAACTCCCTAGGTCGTATAAATTTTTTTTAGAAAAATGGGGAGTACTTAGATTTGATGGAAATGAGTATTATGGAATTGTGAAAGATGATTTTGAAAACTCTGGAATACCTGATTTCGTATGGTTTAATATGCGCAGAAGATCTCGAGATAATTTTCCAAAACACTTAATTATTTTTAAAGATCATTTAGATGGTTCTGAATATCTATGCCTAGACGTGTCCAAAATGGATGACAATGGGGAATGTCCAGTGGTTGTGTGGGATAACATCAATAAAAAAATAGATCAAACTTTAGATGCAAATTTTGGGGATATCCTTTTGGAAGACTTAGAGGTAAGTTTCAGTTGAAATTTTTGACTGAAGCTGATCTTAAATGTGATCGATTATTTGTTTTGATTCTATTGAATGAAAGTTACAAAAGCGATATAATGTCACAAAATTTGTATCGTAAAAAATATGTATTGCCAATACTCCTTTATACGCCATTACCACTTCGATTGTAGGTGTAGTAATACTGATTACCAAAATACTTAGTTTCCTTTATTCTGGGTGGCAGCGTCTGTTTACGGGATTTACACGGGCTATAATAGGATTAAAGATACCAAAAACAATCCCAATTTGACTCGCAAAGATGCGGCGTTTGAATACGGTTTTGGAACAACCGAAATCATATTATCGCTACTTCCGTTTTGGGGTAAGTTTAAGAGGCGGCCGAAAAGAGAAAGAAATTTTGAGCATTCTGAAACATTGAATAAAACAAAATCCATGGATTTAAATTCTGTGGAAAGGGTTTCAGGATCACAAAATGCCTTAAATTTGGAGAATGAGAGGCGAATTATTAATACAGCAGCTGAAATTGGTAATGGAACCAGAATTCCTTACAGTCAACTTACTGCAAGACAAAGGAAATTATTAAAATCATTGAATCGTCCAGGAGACATTCATAAATTGAATAAAAATGAAGTATCGATGAACGATTTAAAGCAATTGACTAATCATACAGGAGATGAATTTAGTATGTTTACTTTAGGGAGTAGACGCACAATAATCAGAGGTAGAGGTAACGAGATTAAAGTTCCAAATCAGGAATTTCTTGATGATTTGTATGCTGGCAAATACGGTAAATTTTCTGGTCATACTCATCCTCCAGGAAGCTTAATCGACCCTGGGCCAGCTGATCGACCCTTTCTAACAAAAATGAGACAAGTAAGGAGTGGAATTTGGGGGAATACAGTAGATGAACCTTATGTGTTTGGACAAAAAGGCCCTATAGATGATAAAATAATACAAAATGAAATTAGGAGTCAAAAAATGGAAAAATATTATAAAAATCTTGGATTATGAAAATTGATATAAATGATATACTTTCTAAGGCGGAGTTAAAATGCAAACAATCAATGTTAACGTACTTAAATGAAAAGAATAGTTTATGGATTTTGAAGTATTGTTTTACACATTTTTATGCGAATCAAGAAGCCAAGTCCTTTGAATTTATAGCTTCAATTAAAAAGAAAATGGCACGGAACTCAGAAATTGAAAACAAAAATATTGGTCTAATTATTTCTGATTCTAACCAAGGATTGGAAGTTTTCCGTTGTCGCTTACCTTTTATACCTTTTGATGCAATGGTAGAGATATTAAGATCTATTGATAAAAATGAACTTTACGAATTACATCTTAATGAATTTGAGGAAAACCCAGAATATAAACTCATTTTTAATTTCGAACATGATTGACCTAATACACTAGAATATGAGATGAACTTTCTAATCAAACTTACCCTATACTCGAATTTCAATTTGATCTGAATTGCCGAGCAGGTCTACGCTTGAATAAATTAATCTGTTATATTTAAAGACTTTTGACCCCCTTGTGAATTAGATGGAACCCCCGCTGATGATTTTATTCCTAAACAGAGTAAATCACAAAATTGTTATGATAATTTAGATTGGTAAAAAATTAATATCAAAGTTATGAAATTAAGTAATCAAGAAATGGAAAAATTGTTAATTGAAAAATTTAATGATGTAATTCCAAAAATTCAAAGGCCAGAGTGGTTTGAAGATTACGTTCATTATTTGTTTTTTGTCCAAAAACATTTGAACGTTTTACAATTAACTGTTTATTTTTTAGAAGAGATTGAATTGAATGACAATTTATTTTGGAGAGAAGATAAAGGTCAGCGAAACTTAATTAGTAGAGACCCCAAAACCTCCACAGAAAGTATAATAATTAATTATGATAATAAACAAATCAATGTGTTTATTGGTCATTTAGATAAAAATTTAAAAGTTAGCGTGATAAAAAGTTTCTCCTTAGAGGAAATACAAAATTTGGATAGAACAAAATTGATTCTTAACAAAGTAAGATATTAACGTCTGTGACTATATCATTAAGACTTCAACTCCTAAATCTCCCCTCCGACGCAAGACAATTGAAATTTCTTGATACTTTACTCTAAATATTCTGCAAATAGAAGCAACCTTGTCTAAAAATTGCTATCACAGTATAATACGCCATTGCCGCTTTGGTTGTCGGTATCGAAATGCTGATCACGGGCATCCTTACTTCTACCGTATTCTGGGTAGCAGCGTCTGCTTACGGGATTTACACGGGCATCGAAAGGATCAA
>CAYRMV010000262.1:0-2673 GCA_964425255.1 uncultured Flavobacteriales bacterium | reverse complement strand
AAGAGGGTGTGATCCCTGAGCTTGTGATTCAAGGTCCTTCGAGTGATAAGGTTCAGTATGTTTGTACACCTTCAGTAAAAGCTCCGGGCGAATCAGAAGCTAAAAGTGTTTGTTATATATCAGCTAGCGAACCAGGTTCGTACACGGTTTCTGTAAAGACGCCCATTCAAGCTGAAATTCCGTTAACCTTTACGGATGCTAAATCCTCAATGAGTCTTGCTTCAAATGATGACGGGCAGGCGAAAGCTGATAATACAGATAAAGTTGTCATCAAATTAAAAGTCAAAAACTCCCTCGGGATGCCCAAGATTGGTTCGACACCTTCATTGCAAGTGAATCCTTCTGGCGCGGTTCAAGTGTCATGTTCAGCTGTGAACATGATGGCTGAATCAACGTGTGAACTGAAGTCCGGCCTTGCCGGAACTTTTGTAGTTACATCGACGAACCCCGTGTTGTCTGAAGAAATCACTGTGGTCTTTACGACTCCTTTTGGAGGGCTGGCTGCTGAAAACCCAGGTTTGGGAATCATCAATGAACAAACAGCTGTGACCGATCCTGATAGCAAATCAGTGATTTACATTGAGCTGAAAGATGCCAGTGGCAACCCGATTACGGGCTCTGTTCCAGTCTTGAGTATCGAAGGCAGTGGTACCAATAGTTATGTTTGCTATCCAAGTGATGCCAATGGTTTAGCGAAGTGTGAAATTGTTGCGACCGAAGCGGGTGAAAAAATAGTTCATGTCGTGAGCCCCGCAATCGATCAAACGATTACGTTGAATTTCAAAAGCAATGTACGCTCGTGTGTTGCAAGTTTTGCAGCAACGACCCAACAAACATGGGCAGGCCCAGGGCTGAACGACTGGGGAGTTTGTACGATTTTAACTTGTGAGACCAATTATACATTGGGATCTAATATCTGTTCACCGAATGTGCGCAGTTGTACACCGATGCCGATCGGTGGAAAAGTGGGAACTCAAACTTGGGACTCTCACGATACTGATAAAACATGGGGCTATTGTACACTGACAGAGTGTTTACCGAATTACACTTTGACTCCTTCTGTAGCAGAAGTGAACAACTCGTGTGTTGCGGACACCAGAGCTTGCCCAGCGCCAGACTTGCTTGCGAACTTCCATGCCGGGACTCAGACTTGGAATGGAAAAGATTGGGGCATCTGTAAGGCAACAATCTGTAACTACCCATATAAAGTAAGCAACTTTGTGTGCGCAACTTCTGATAATGAACCCACTTTAACCGGCATTATGGTTGATAAAGTAAATGCGATTCCAGATGAAGTGGTCAGTTCTTCTATTCTTTTAGTAAGTGGCCTAGATAGAAACGTTCCCGTAACTCTTTCGGGGGGAATTAATTCTTATATTGAACGCCGTCGCTCTCCAGGAACCTGGGAAAATTTAAATCAAGGTGTAGAGGACGAAACCTTGGTGGATGCGCAGAAGGGTCTGCAAAACGGCGATGAAGTGCGCATTGTTTCTCAAGCAAGCCCTGATTTGATAACCAAGACGACTATGACGCTCGCCATAGGCAGTGCTCCGGCCCTTGAGTGGAACATCACGACGACTGCGGCTTTACCGCCAAGCAATCCAGTTCTAACTCATGCTGCTAATATGAAGTCCTTCACCATCTCATGGGGCAGTGGTGGTTTAGGTAACGGTGGAGCTAACCAATGTCAGCTGCAGTACTTCAAAAATCCTTCTTGGGAAAATTTAAGCACACCTTATAACTGTGATGTGGCTCAAGCTGCGACAACAGTGACACTTCCAGGGGATGGTTGGGTCAATAGCTTTGTTAGTGAAGGGGTTCCTATTCGTTTGGTTCGTTTAACTGACAACAGCACCGTTTTGACGTTCTCGGATAAACTCACTTGTGCGGTGGACGCTGTGATGCCACACGTGAATAATCCATTGAAAGATGAAAACTGTGATGGTCAGTGGTCAAATGAAGATGACAATCAAGCTCCGATCAACGGAAGCTTCACTTTGGCTGCAACAGATGTCGGATCTTCAAGTGTCACAGGTTCCACAAATATTATTTTAAATATTACCTGCCCAACGGATCAAGCTGGTGGCATCAAAGTAGCCTTTGGCAATGCGGCCAATCCTACGAATTGGGAAGACTGTGCTTCAACGAAGTTCCACGTCTTAGTTGCCGGTACGGGTAACAAAACAGTCTATGCTCGTTTTAAAGACGCTTACGGCAATATGACAGCAAATCTGACTCAATCCATTGCATTGGATCAGAGTGCTCCCACAGGTGGAGCTTTGACTATCAATTCTGGCGCTGATCGCACCAAATTAACAGCGGTCACTTTAAATATCACTTGTCCTAGTGATAGCAATGCACCAATCCAGATGGCTTATGGCAGCAGCGCAAGCCCGACAAACTGGGAATCTTGTGTTGCTTCGAAGTCTTTTGAATTGCCAACTGGCGATGGCAATAAAACAGTCTATGCGCGCTTCCGTGATAAGTTCGGGAACGTAAGTGCGGATGTCAGCGACAGTATTATCTTGGACCAAACAGGAGCTGTGTCGAGCTTGTCTTATGCTAGTGGTTGGGTGAACTCCTTGTCACTTGCTTTGACGGCAAGTGCAAGTGATGCACAAAACTCGACGCCGTTGACGTGTTCGATTGAAGCTCAGGAAGCACTTTTAAGTG
>CAYRMV010000261.1:0-2691 GCA_964425255.1 uncultured Flavobacteriales bacterium | reverse complement strand
TTTTAGATTAATTGTTAATAAAAAAGAAGTGCTTTTCATAGGAACGCCTGTTATAAGCCGTTTTTTGTTCTGTCGAGTAGATATTGTTGTCGAGCATTGTTGTCAAGATTTAAAAAGTTTGTGAAATTCAGAGTTTCTATTTCTTTTATCTCAGTTCTCGTGTCTGAAACGGAATTGAATTTTAGTCCACAACGAGGACAACGATTATAACCCAAAACACAC
The DNA here is from genome assembly GCA_964425255.1 of uncultured Flavobacteriales bacterium. Taxonomy (GTDB): domain Bacteria; phylum Bacteroidota; class Bacteroidia; order Flavobacteriales_D; family Crocinitomicaceae; genus CAYRMV01. Next base: position 2,469 of record CAYRMV010000261.1, on the reverse strand, counting down.
TCTTTGTCACCGTTAGCCATAAGCCCAACAATTTGTCGAGCCGTATTGCCTTTCGTGTCGTCATTTGAAAATTGAAGTTCAGGGTTTTTAGATAAAAAGTCTGTTACGCAATTTTCAATTTCCTTGTTGTCAAGCCAGCTGAAGTAAGAAAATGTCTTAGCTGTTTTGTCATAATACAAGTTGTCACCATAGGAACTGTCAGGAAGCAAAGGAACTTCAAAACCTTTCCAGCAAACCAAACACCTTGATTTAAAATAAGCAATTGTCATTTGTTACTCTGTAGAATTATTGTCCTTACTCCTTTTTCGTATCTTTTTACTTCTTTTTTAATTGTCGATTTAGCACTCCATTGTTTGAGTTCAGAAGTCGGTTGGTTAGCCTGCTCGTCAAGTTCTTTAACTGTCAGTCCTTTAAAATTTTTCCTCGTTACGTGTATGCTTCTTGACATTGTCGTGTCGTTTTAAAATGGCTTATAACGTTTTGGCGCTTGGCGCAGTGGCGGATTTCGGAGCACAAAACTGTCAATACACCACAAAAGTTGATGCGAGGTAGAATGTTTAATTAACCACGTCACCCGCCATTGAGCCAAACGCCTGTTAGCGGCTGTATTTTATTTTTTCTTTTTTTATTTCGTCCCATTTATCAATAATACTTAGAATTATATGTAAGTTGTCAACGCAAGCAAATAACATTTGATAACCTTGTATTACACTTGGTAAGCTTCTGTCTATTTTAACTAAGTTAAAAGCATTTTCAATTTCGCTACTTGGTAAATGAGCGTCTCCGTGTCTTAATTCATATACTCCAACGAGAGGACTTGTTATTTGTCTTGCGGATTCTTGTGGAATTTTTAATGCTAAAAGATTTTCAATAGTTTTTAGTGAACCCCATTTTGTACCTTTAGGTGGACTTGCAATTTTTTGAAGTGATTCCACGTCAATGTCGTCTGCAATTATTCTTGCTATGTCTTTAGCAAGTGAGAATAATCCTCTTTCGTCAACTGCTCTAAATCTATTTATTGAATTTATTATGTCATTAACAGACTGATGCCCTCTAAAAAAAGGAACATTAAATTGTCTTTTTGATGCTTCATTTATTTCATTAATTACTCTTTCAAAAAATGCCTCTGGTGCTTTTGTTGACGCTGGTTCAGCTTTAACTTGAGATGCATGTAACTCTTTTGAAATTCCTCCTTCTGGGCAAACGTTATAACCTGCCCAAATCTGTTGTTGCCACAATGGTAAGTTGCCAATGTCTTTTGCATAAACAGTAATTAAACCTAAGTCATTGACACCAAAATGAACACCCGAAGCAGGTGCACATGAAACACTTCCTGTGTCTTTTGTATACCAATTTAAAAAACTACCTCGCTTTGATAATAGAGATGAAATCAAATCGGGTTTAAACCAAAGCCATTTTCCACCTTTCGTTAACTCGTTTCCACTTTCTTTGTTTCCTGCTGCGTCAACGATGTAAAAAATATCAATGTTTTCTTTTTGTCCCAAAGTTATTGGGCTTGATTTGGCTGGATTAATCCATTCGTATTTCCAAAGTTCACCCATAATCCTATACAACTTCTTTCCTGTAAAACTTCGTTCGTAAAACTCAGATTTTACATTTTCATCTGTTGGAAAGGAAGTCATATCAGGCACATCTATATCTTCATCAACATCTATTCGGCTTACATGCGAAACTGCTACTTTTTCCCCAAAAGGAAAACCTCCTTCATGTATTTCTAAAACCCTACATTCCCAAACGTCTTTACCGTCTTTAGATTCTTTGAAATCTTCGTTCCAAGAAAGAACAGATCTATTGTCAAATATTTCATCTCTGCTAAAAAAGGATGTTATGTATAGCCCGCAACCTCTTGCATAAAGGTAGTCTTTAAGGAACTGATTTTTTATCTCAAGAAGAATTGGACTGCCTTCTTTGTCTCGCTCAAGTCTAGCAACTTCAGCGTAACCTTGTCTAGGACAAACCCAAATATCGCCTTCTCTTTTTAAACCTAAACTAATAACCAAATCTTGGTGCAAATGCCATTCATGATTGTCATAATTGTTATCAAAAGTTTGGTCTAAGACTAAGTGTATTCCTTGAAAATCATCACTTTCATATAAGTCGCTCGGTGAATATTCTCCAAATACAAAGTTTAAACCTTGTGAATGACTTATCCCAATGTCGCTCCAACTCAAATCATTTGTTACATCTTTTTTATCAATAGGAATCATTAAAGAACCGTGTCCTGCAAATTCTTCTTGATAACCTACTTTCCCAAAATCAGAATTTTTCCGTATTGATTTTTCTGCACGCAAGGGAACCCAAACTGAATTGTCCAATTTGCGTTTTCTTAAGTCTTGCATTTCAAACCACGATTGATTCATTTTCTTGTTTATGTGTCATTATAATATTGCCGCTAACGGTCCGGCGCTTGGCGCAGGCGGGGATTTCTATTGCTAAATTTACTTATTC
>CAYRMV010000260.1:0-2734 GCA_964425255.1 uncultured Flavobacteriales bacterium | reverse complement strand
ACTTCAGGTCAAGAATTGGCAGATGAGTTTGGAGATAATATTTATGAAACCGTTTGGGCTTTAACAGATGAAGGAGCTGGAAATCGGAATGAAAAAAAACAAATGATGTATAAGAAACTAGTTCTAAATCAGGACGGAATTAATATTAAACTAGCAGATAGAATAGCAAATTTAGAGTTTAGCATTATCAATGGTTCTAAAAATAAAATTGAAATGTATATTTCGGAAAATAAAGAATTAAACTCTCAATTAAGTGATGTTATTACTACAAAACTAGGAACACAGCTTCTTGGTTATCTGAATAATTTGGTTGAAACACTTAATTAGGGGGGATTTTTGAGCCTGCAATAAAAGTAGAGGGTGTCATTGAATGAAATCAGTAATAAACTGTGGAAAAATTTCATTAAAATATTATGACTAAGTACAACTAGCCAAAGATATTGAACTAATTGTGGACGAAGAAGAAAGCTTTATTCTAGATTTTTTCGATAGAACTTTAGATGGTATTGGAATAGATTCCAAACAGGAAGCACTAAAAATCCTTGAAGAGATTTCAGAATCACTAAAATAATTATGGATGTAATAAAAGAAGCAATAATTCTTGCATTAAAACCTGTTGAAGGCGACCCGGAAATATGGTTGAATCCTAAGAAGGGGATTTTAAGCCGGTTTGTGACTGAAGGCCAAGAATTAAGAAAGAAAATAATTTTGAATTACGGAGAGCAACCAATATTTGAGTACTCTTTAGTCGACTGTTATTCTCTGATTACTTCACAAAGGGTGATTTCATTTAGACGGGGTGTATTTTATGAAATGGCATTAATTGAAATCTACGATTCGAGGCCATTAATTCCAAAAAATGAATATGCACATATTAGACCTTGGTCGATGTTTTGGGTAAAAGACATAAATGATAATAAATTTTTGGTTGAATTTGATCCAGGTAACCCAACTTATTTTGCATTAATGTTAGTTAAGCATCTTTCATCTATGGTAAAACGTGGTACATGGTAAGGTCAATAATTTTATTTGGTATCTATACATATATATACCATTATTTTTTAATAATAAAAAATGAAATATACTTTTCCAAGAAATATAGAATTTAATAATGTACCGACAGAAGTATTAATATCCGAGCTTAAGAATTCACATGCTTATCGTAGAGCGTTAATTTATAATGAATTAAGTTGTCGTATAAATTCTGATAAGGAACTTTTTAATTTTTTGATAAATGCAATATTAGAAAAAAGAAATAGAGAAGAAGTTTTTTTTGGATCAATTAAAGTGGCGTGGATACCAATTATTAATATTTTCGAAATCGGCAAAAACGAAATGATTTTAGATACCAAAAAGGCAATAAGTCAACATTGGAAAAAATATGAAATACAAAATTTAATAGACTATTTGGATGGTGAGTTTGACACAGATGGGATAATCCAAAGAGAATCAGATTAATTTTTTATATATCCCTTTTATTGAACTCTAGGAATTGAACTTTTAAGAACTTTAGTTGGCTGTCATGAAATTTGGGAGAAGTTTTGTTGCCATACTGCACAATACGCCATTGCAGCTTTGATTTCAGGTGTCATAATGCTGATTACCAATATACTTAGTTTCCGTTGTTCTGGGTAGCAGCGTCTGTTTATGGAATAATCACGGGCATCGAAAGGATCAATGCAGCCAAAAATAATCCTCACCTAACACGAAATCAAACGGCGTATGAATACGGTTTTGGAACGGGAGAAATTGTCACTTCGTTGTTGCCTGCTTGGTTTAAGTTTAAGGGAAAAGTAAAAAGCCAGCCACCAAAATCAACCTCAAAACCAACTTATCAAAATCACGGTGGTGAGTTTGAAGACGATTTAAATATAAAAAAACAGGGGAGTAGTGAAATCAAGATTGATAAAAAAATCGAAACATACAGAAAACATGGTAATTCAAACATCGGTGATGATGTTATTTTCGAAACAAAAAAATTAAGACGTATTTTGAATTCTCTAGAGAAAAGAGGTGTATCAGTTTGGATGAATCCAGAATCAGAAAGATTTCTTAAACAAATGGGTGCTGAGGCCATGTATTGGGATAACCTCCCAGGTCAACCTGGTACACTTGTTTTACCACCAAATCCTACGAGAGCGCAGGTTATAGAAGAATTAAAACATTTAGGGCAACACCGGTTAAGAAGTTGGCAACCTGCAGGTAGCAATAAGAAAATTGCAGAGATAGAAATTCAAACTCAAGAAGAACTAATTGATTTTGCAATGAAAAACAATTGGAATCCGGGGGAAATTAATAAATTAGAACAGGCTTTGGAATATTGGTCAAATGCATTAAAAAATTATGAATAAATTATGATAAGCAAATTAAAAATTATAGCATACAGTTATCATTTCAATACACATTTAGTTGGAGTTGAAATACTAGAGGGTTGCGAACCAGAAGTTGGGATGAAGTATTGTGTATCTGGTACGGATGAATTCTGGTCAGTAAGCGGAAATGGTACGATGAATGGGAGAAGTTTTGTAGAAGGAAAAAGGGCTATTGTTCTCTTCCCTGATTTGCCTAATCAAAAATTGATTGAGGGAATGATCATTGAAAATGTTAGTTAATTTCGTCATTACTCATTAGAATATTTAATCAAATATTCTAATGAGTAACTCGGGTTTAAAGGAAAAATAAAAAGCCAGCCACCAAAATCAACCTCAAAACCAACTTATCAAAATCACGGTGG
>CAYRMV010000259.1:0-2819 GCA_964425255.1 uncultured Flavobacteriales bacterium | reverse complement strand
GGTAATGATTAATTTAATTTTGCTTCTTTCTGTAGTGCTCGGTAATTTTTCTAAATCGATTAGCATCATTACGAACACGAAAAGAATCGCTACTGCACCAGCGTTTACTAAAACCTGAATCGCCGATAAGAAGACCGATCCTAATTGATAGTAAATTCCACCGATACAAACCAAAGTCATAAGTAAGGCAAAAGCAGAGACAACTGTCTTTTTAGAAAAAACAGTTAAAAGTGCAAACGCTACTGTAAGGACTGTTAACAATACATCTACAAACATCATATTAATGATTCCTGAAATGAACGACTAAAACTGTAATAATTAAATTAAAGATACCTAGTGGTAATAATCTTTCCCAACCAAGCATCATAAGTTGGTCATATCTAAAACGAGGTAAAGTCCAACGTACCCAAACGAAGAACCAAACCATTAAAGAAATTTTAATAATGAATGATAGAACCTGCAAAATGGTTAACATTAAAGCAGAGTCACCAACTAATAATTCCATTCCTGGAAGTAGGCTATATCCACCAAAGAATAAAATGATGAATAAACCTGAAAGAACTAACATGTGAACGTATTCTGCCATGAAGAAAATAGCGAATTTAATCGATGAATACTCAACATGGTAACCAGCAACTAGCTCTGATTCACCTTCCGCTAAGTCAAAAGGTAATCTGTTTGATTCTGCAAAGATACCAACCAAGAAAAGAATCGCTGCGAGTGGTTGAACAAAGACTCCCCATTTAGGAAGAAAGCCAAACCAATAGCCTGTTTGCTCAGCAACGATAGCGTGAATGTCGTTTGATCCATATAAAAAGATCATAGCAACAATCGCTGTTGTTAACGATAGTTCGTATGAAACCATCTGAGCACAAGCACGAAGTGCACCTAACATTGAGAATTTATTATTTGATGCCCAACCTGCTACTAAAATTCCGTAAGAACCAAGTGCTGATACCGCAAAGGCAAAAAAGATACCTAAATCTGTATGGAAAACTTCTGGGAAGATCGTTTTGCCATTAAAGTCGAATGGGGCTGCAAAAGGAATTACCGCTAGTGGCATTACAGCAACAACTAAGGCAATTAATGGAGCCAATGTAAAAAAGAATGGCTTAACGTGACTTGGTTCAACTTCTTCTTTAAATAAAAATTTAAAAACGTCTGCAAGTGGTTGCAATAAACCAAAAGGACCAACACGGTTTGGTCCTACGCGCTTTTGCATGTATCCAGCACCTCTTCTTTCAACGACGAGGATTATTGGAATTGCGCCAAGGGGGAGTCCGACAACAATGGCAGTCTTAATAAGTGTTTCTAAAATTAATTCCCACATGAATTACTCTTCCCACTTTAATGAATTTGAATTGATAACAAAAATGTATCCAACAAGAAGAATGGCCATAAAGAAAACGAAGCCATAGATCATAAATGATTGGTCTTGAGCATTTTGGTAACCAAGGGCCCAAGGTAAAAGGAATACTAGATCAACGTCGAATAATAAAAAGAGGATAGCTGTTAGATAGTATTTAATGTCGTACTGTCTTGTTGCTGAACCAGATGGGTTTACACCTGATTCATAAATATCCATTGTTCTTACTACATTACGTTTATAACCTAACACTTTGGAAATGATCATTAAGACGATTCCAATAGCGTTAGCGATTAAAAAGAAAATTATTAAAGGTAAAACGTCCATCTCTCACCACTTATTTGATAAAAATATTTGCACCTTGAGCAAGCATCATTACTCTTTCCCAGAAAATCCCTAAGAAAACTACTGGTACTGTCATCACAGTAATGATCATTTGATTTAAGAAACCAAAATGAGAAATTGTTTCATCAGATTCTTGTTTCTTTAAAATCATAAGGCGAACAATTTTTAAGTAGTAGTAAGCCGATACGATTGAGTTAAGTCCAAGAATAATTGCTAAAGCAAAATGTTTCTTTGAAAGTAGGGCATAAAGAATATTAAACTTAGCCACAAATCCAGAGAAAGGAGGGATACCTGTTAATGAGAACATTACGATTGTCATCATAATGGCCATCATTGGGTATCTGTAAATTAAGCCAGTAAATCTTTCAAAATGATCGTTATTGTATTTATCTTGAACAATTCCAAGAATGTAAAAGGCAGCAACAGTCATAAATAAGTAAGTGATTCCGTAGAAAACAATCGATCTAACACCGATGTCTGAAAGAACCACAAGACCTGCCATCATTACACCTGCGTGTGAGATAGAAGAGTAAGCCAGCATTCTTTTTACAGATTTTTGGTTGATCGCTGAAACGTTTCCAACAGTCATTGTTAAAGCAGAGATGATTGATAATAAACCAACCCATCCGATTTGCATTGGACCAGTATGGCCGAAGAACATCATTGTTACTCTTATTAGTACTGCTATCCCTGCAATCTTTGGAACGATTGAAAAGAAAGCTGTAACAGGAAGAGGTGAACCTTCATAAACATCTGGTGACCACATATGGAAAGGTACACAAGCAATCTTGTAACCAATTCCTACGAAGAAAAGTAAGAATGACGGCATAACTACGGCAATCTTCCATGCATCTAAAGTTGGGAATATTGTAATCATTTCAGAAAACTGAATTGTTCCAACAATACCAAAGATATGGCTCATACCAAAAAGCATGATCCCAGCTGAAATCCCACCGTAAAGCACATACTTCATTCCGGCTTCACTCGAGCGATCATTGTTTTTGCTTAACGATGCTAAAACATATGAAAGGATTGAAAGTGTTTCAATACCAATATAGAGCATTAACATATTGTTGGCCGATGCAAGGATCATCCCACCAATTAAAAC
>CAYRMV010000258.1:0-2820 GCA_964425255.1 uncultured Flavobacteriales bacterium | reverse complement strand
ATGGAACCTACTTTTACCAAATCGAACTCCAAGCCGATGATTTGAAGCAGGTGGAAAAGAGAGAGGGGTTTGTAGAGTTGAGGTGATTTTCAGAATGAGAAACAGAATGAAAGCGAGGTGATGATGAAAACATCGCTTTGTCATGTTGTATGAGCAAGCGTCAGCATTAGTCATTTGGTAAATTATTTGCTTGTCTATTTTATCCAATATATACTAGCTTAATTCCCGTTAATTTATTTTTACGAATAATATCTGCAATTCTATCACTTACAATTATGCGATTTGTAAGCCTCAAAAAGAATATATCCTTAATATTATTTTTGAAACTATCTTTAATAATTAATTTACTTGGCAATATATCACAATAATTATTGTTTTTCATTATATCAACCCCCTCTTTATAAGATTTGAAATAAACAACATCTCCTTTGTCTGTTCCAAATCTGGATTTATAAAATACAGAATTCTCTAAATCAATAAAATCAATGTCTTTATATACAAAATGAATCCAATGATAATCATACCAGACATCGTTGAATAGAATTTTAGCATTAAATACTTTGTGTGAATCCATAATATAACTAGCAATTAGATCTAACATTTTAGGACTGCATAAAATCCCTTTGGCACTTATATTACTCGGACTTACCATGTCGGAAAGTTTTGCCTTTTCCTCTAGTTCAAATTGTAGATCTGGAATAAAATCAGGAAACGTTAGATTACTTAATTTTGTCATCGAATTTTCTGCTTCAAACCACTTAAAAGTGTAACCATAAGGTACACCCTTACATTGAGGGTATTTTCTACCAATCTCTTTGGTTTCTGTTGAATTTGTTAAAATATAATACTCCATTTTCAAAGGATATGAGTTTAAAAAGGATTTAAAAAGATATATCATCAAATCTAAAAAAAACCATATCAACCTTTCTAAAAATGATATGAAAAAAATTTAAGATTTCAAAAAAATGTATATTGAAAGATAATTTCGCAAGAAAAACGGAATATTAATCAATTTTTGGTCGAATTTTCTTACTTTCGTTTAAAAAGTACACACATGCAAGGAACGCTTGACTTGACAGATGCTGTGAGTTTAGGTGCCATTTTGATCAATTTACTACTGCTGGTTCAGTTGTATTTATTCAAAAAACCCATGCTCAAAGCGGATAAATTTTTCGCTTTTTTCTTAGTATCCAGCTTGTGGATCAATATCTTCTTTGTTTTGTTGGATTTTCGATTTAACAAATTTGCTGCATTTACGTTGCCTTTACTCATTGGTGCTGCTACGGTTCTTTCTCCACTTATGTTTCTCCATTTGAGCACCTTGATATTTCCGTCTCGTAAAATAGGAATGAAAAAACATTTCATTGTCCCGATCTCCTTAGCATTAATTTTCGGCGTTGTAATCTACACTGCTTTGCTAGGAAATGACCTTGAAATGAAAATTTTTCTGATTGATTTAGCGCAATACTTGCTCATTTTTGTCTTCGGACTGACTTTTATTGTTCAGAACGTGATTTACATCTGGAAAAGCATTCGTTTGTATTCAGCTCACAAGAAAAACATTGCTGAAACGCTTTCCTATCAGGAATTTGTCTCGCTTTCGTGGATCAAAATTTACATCATTGGTTATCTCTTGTTTGTCATCGGAATGATTGGAGTCAACTTGACAGACAACGATGCGTCTAATCTCGTTCATGACCTTGTGTTCATTGTTTATTTATCGTATGTTGGCATTCAAGTGTTTAGACAGCAATCAGTTTATCCGGAGAACATCGACACCAATGAAATCAAAGAAACAGAAATAGAATCTCTTTCGGAGAAAAACAGTGAACTATTTGAAAAAATCAAAGCGGATCTGCTGTATGCGATGGAGGAAAACGAAGCTTTCTTGGATCACAATTTAAGCATATTTAGCTTGGCTAAAAACATCCAAACCAATTCGAATTACTTGTCTCATGTCGTTAATAAAGAGTTGAATACAAGCTTTGTTCATTTTGTCAATTCTTACCGTGTAAAGAAAGCAAAAGAACTCCTTTTGGATGAAAAGTTCAGTCATTTCACCATTGAATCGATTGGTTTTGAAGCTGGTTTTAAATCAAAATCAACATTTAACACGGCATTTAAAAAATGGACGGGAACAACTCCTTCCGAATTTATCAAAATTAACGAACAAAAAAAGGTATCTGCCGCGTAGCAAATACCTTCTTTTTCAGTAGAGTAGTTTGAAAACTCCGTTGGTAGATGGGTGTAACTAAAAACCAATAACTAGTTTGTGTAAAAGGTCCGAAAAGAAAGTTAAGCACATGTAGCTTCTTTTTATACCTGATTTTTAGAAAGATACATTTCAATTGAAACTTCGAAAACAGTTAACTTTTCATCCATTTAATTGTTTTTTGCTTATTTTTATTTTGAATCAAAAGAAAATACATTCCAGCTGGTAAATGTGAAACATCTTGCTGTACTGATCCGTCTACATTTAACACAAGGTCAACCAATTTTTTTCCCGAAATATCGATTATTGAAAGTTCCAAATCGGTGAATTCTTCATCAACTATTTGAACAGAAAGTATGTCCTGAACAGGATTCGGATAGAGCTGAATTTCCAACGGATTTTCCTTTTTATTTAACGCAACTACATCCCATTTTTTCTCCGTTCCTTCGTAATCTGTTTGAGCAAGTTGATAATATGCCGTTTCTGAAAAATGATCATCGATAAAAGAATATTCTTGGGCAATCGTTGAATTTCCTGCTCCTTCAATTTCACTAATTTTATCCCAGTGAACACCATCTGTTGATTTATAAATTGTGAAAAAAGCATTG
>CAYRMV010000257.1:0-2851 GCA_964425255.1 uncultured Flavobacteriales bacterium | reverse complement strand
GTATCCCGTTTAAAGGGACTTATCCACAGCCGACCCACTTATTTTAGAAAGATCCTAATAGTTTATTTATATAAATATTTCCTTTTGATTTATGGAGTGAACCCCAATTTTATATTGCCTCGCCGGTCATAAAGGACTCGCCATCTGGTCAGGTTTACGAGGTTCAATTTTCATCTATCCATAGCGATAACTCAGGAGAAATTGGTTCGATTGAGGTTCAGTTGGCAACCTGTAAGGTTGTTAAATTTAATGTAGTAAGCTCGGCCTTGGTTAAGTAGTAATTGATAGAAAGAACTACCTAAACGATTTTGGCTGTCGAACTATTAAACTCCAAGAACGCGCTGACTTCAAAAAAGTAGCGCGTTTTTTTTTATCTCTCGCACTGGCACGCTTTAGAGAAGTTCCATGATCTTGTCGGCGATACGGATGCCATCACAGGCTGCGGAGGTGATTCCGCCTGCGTAACCAGCGCCTTCTCCTGCGGGGTAAAGGCCTGCGTGCGAAATACTTTGCAAGGTTTCGCTATCGCGGGTCACACGCACGGGGCAGCTTGTTCTGGATTCAATGCCGTACACTTGGGCATCTTCGGTGAGGAAGCCCTTCATGCTTCTTTGGAATTTATCAAAACCTTCGCGCAAACGATCACGCATGTCTTTTGGTAGCAACTCGTCTAAGCGAATGTTGAGTGCGCCAGACGGTGAAGATCCAGGTCTTAAAGGACGTGGTCCTTTTTTGCTGGAAGTGCCAGTTAAGAAATCCATCAGATTTTGCGCTGGCAGTTCGCGAGTTCCGCCTTGTGCTTGGACCTCGTTGAAAGCGCGAGTTTCTAATTCACGACGCATTTTCATGCCACCGAAAACGTCGCTGCCAAAGTTTTTTGGGTGATCGATACTGACGACGATAGCGGCATTGGCAAAAGGGGAGTTGCGGTTGTAGTTACTCATCCCATTGCAGACAATCCCATCGGCTTCAGTTCCTGAAGATAAGACGTATCCGCCTGGACACATACAGAAAGAGTAAACACCAATTCCAGAGTCGTCATTGTGATGGACGAGTTTGTAATTAGCGGCACCTAATTTTGGATGTTCGGCGAATTGGCGGTATTGAATTTTGTTGATAGCCGCTTGCGAGTGCTCCACGCGAAGACCCATAGCGAAAGATTTTCCATCCAGGTGAACTCCGCTGTCGCGCAAGTGATTGATCATATCTTCTGCCGAATGGCCTGTGGCTAGAACAACGTAAGGAGATTTAAACTCAGTGCCATGCTCGGTGCGCACTCCAACGACTTGCTTCCCTTCAAAAAGAAGTTCAGTCACTTGCGAGTTGAAATGAATTTCGCAACCGTTCGCTTTAAGGAATTCACGAAACTTTGGAATCACACGACGAATACGGTCTGATCCCACGTGAGGATTGGAAAGCCATTGAATTTCTTCGGGCGCTCCAAATTTCACGAAGCGATTCATCACGTAAGGGATGTGGGGCGATTTAATGCGAGTGATCAACTTGCCGTCAGAGTAGAGGCCGGCGCCGCCTTCTCCATAGCACACGTTATTGCGTGGATCGAGTTTGCCATAACGCCAGAATTGGTTGATGCCTTTGATTCTCTCGCCGCTGTCAGAGCCCCGTTCAAGAAGAATACAGGGAACGCCTCTTTCGACAAAGCGAAGGGCTGCAAAAAGCCCGGCTGGGCCTGTGCCAACAATAATCGGTTTTTCTTTGGGGTTGGCAATTTTTTCGAAGTCAAATTGTGGGTTTTGCAGGGTCTCGCCCTTTTCTCCTACTTCAACGGTGTATACGAAATGGGGGGAGTGAGCGCGGCGCGCGTCGACGCTTTGGCGAAGGATGCGGTAAGGGCCGTGTTCGGGCATCATCCAAGCTAATTTTTCTTCTAGATCTTGATCAATAGGAACTTCGAGATTTTGGATAATCTTTGCCATGCGCACTCCTGGGACACCTGTTAAGCGTCAAATAGGTTGAGGATTTGTGGTGCGTTTATACACTAAATCGTTGCAGGTGACAAAGCCCCATCGGGTCGCTATAAAGATTTCTATGTCAGCAATTACAAAATATCTTCCAAAACGTCGTCTCAGTCGCTGGATCGGTTATCTGATGCATTGGCAAGGGCCTAAATGGTGGGCACAAATCTCAATTCGCGGTTTTGCCTGGTTTTATAACATCAACCTAGAGGAGGCTGAAAAGGGCATTGCTGCTTATCCTTCGATTGGTGAGTTTTTCGTGCGTCGCCTCAAATCAGGTGTGCGTCCTGTCGGTGAAGGATGGGCAGTTCATCCGGCAGACAGTCGTATCACTCAGGCGGCAGCCATTGATGATGGCACGCTTATTCAGGCCAAGGGTTTGACCTATAAATTAAGTGAATTCACTCAAGATCCGGATTGCGATAAAAAATGGGCTGGTGGTTTTTTCATGACCTACTATCTTTGCCCGACGGATTATCACCGGGTGCACTCTCCAGTAGATGGTGCCATCACGGATGTGCGCTATATGCCAGGCGAACTTTGGCCAGTGAATGAATGGAGCACATCCAACGTACCTGACTTGTTTTCAGTCAATGAACGAGTTCTTGTTGAAATTCAGACTGAGTACGGACCTGTTGGAGTCGTCTTTGTTGGGGCTACGAATGTAGGGCACATCTGTTTGAGTTTTGATGAGTCAGTTAAGGGCAATCAAAAAGGGCCCCATATTTTTCAGCATAAACGTTATACTCCAGAAATTCAGACCCATAAAGGTGCGGAATTGGGAATGTTCCGAATGGGCTCTACCGTTGTGATGCTTTACCCACCGGAGTTCCGAAGAAAGTTTGAAAGTAAAATGAACTTAGGACCTGTGGTCC
>CAYRMV010000256.1:0-2946 GCA_964425255.1 uncultured Flavobacteriales bacterium | reverse complement strand
TTGCATTTTTTTGTTTTTGGTTATACAAATATCTGCTTTTACATGGATGCTTGGCAAAAAAGCGGGTTCAGTGCTTAAATGAAGCTTTGTGCTTCGTATCAAGTTCAGTGCTGAAAGAGAGTTTAGAGCTTCGAAATCCGCTTCTTCGCCAAGCGCCAAAACGTTATACCCAATTATAAAACGATAGAGTGCTAATTGAAAATAAGGGAATAAGGACAGACACTTTTTACATACCACCGTTCGACTTGAACGTTGGGGAAATTGTTGTTTTGTATTTAATCAATGGACAACATTTCTACGAGACAGAAATGTTTCTCAAAGACATTTTTTGCGGAAAAACAAAAGACGAAAATGTTGTGGTACATAAAGAATTGACATTTGTTGAGCATTTTATTGAACCTAAACTTAGACGACTTTTTTATCCAGTATCGGTTGGAGAATACTTAAGAAAGAACGCAAATTTAGACAATCCATATGCGACAAAAATTTATGATAATGAATGGATAAATGAAAAGACAAAAGTCAAAACACTCGCTGGAACTCCAAGACGACTGCTAAGTTTATACGCCACGCTTTCTAAGACAGACAATATTGTTTTTGACGTAGCAGGACAAGACCCAAAAGGAGCAGAAGAAACTTACGAAATAGTCAAAGACGTGGTAAAAAAAGGTGGGTCAGCAATTTTACTTGACTGTTTTGAAGATATGAAAAACGATTGTACAAAATATATCGAACTACACTGGACGAAAGAATAACTGGGCATAACAGCACCTACCCAAAAGGCGGGGTTTCGTGTTCCAAAGACAGTTTTGTGGCAAATCAAACACTCGTTTTTCGAATCAAGCTTTGTGGTAAAAGTCCCGCCATTCGGGTAGCTGCAAACCGTTACCCACAATTATGAAGAAGATACTGCACATATTGACAATCGTACTTATTCCATTGACAGTTTTTGGACAAGAAGAATATTTGTCAAGACTGTCAATTTCAGGCGGTGTATCAGAACTTGGAATTTCACCATCCGAAGAAATTTGGGTAGCAACAAAGGCAGGAAATGTTTATTTCACCAAACAAATCGGAGAACTATGGCATATCGGACCTTTTGGTTCATTAGACCCATACAATTATAGTTCAGGAAAGACATTTGAGAGAGTAAACTTTTTCTCTGAAGATACTCTAATGATTTCAGGGTTTATTCAAGAAGGCGGAAAACAAGACTTTGTTTTTTGGTCAGGGAATCACGGAAAGAATTGGGAAAAAATAGTCTTCGGAAAAAGTAGTTGGATTGATGCTGCATACATTAACAACAGCGGAAAAGCTTGGATGAGTGGAAATTCTCAACTCATTTATTACACAGAAGATAAAGGGAAAACTTGGACTTCATTTGACAAAGTAGAGCCAACAGGAAACTTAAGATTTTCAACAATTCATTTTGCAAAAGACGAAAAGACGGGACTGTTTGGTTCCTTTTGGAATGTTCTTTACCGTACGGCTGATAACTGTAAAAATTGGGAAAAACTACCTACACCGCTAAGTCAAGAAAAATATGAAAGGCTTTCAAAAGAAGAGCGCCCTGATATAAGGAAAATAAGAATTTTTGGAAATTATTACATTATCAATCAACAAGGTAGAATATTTATTACAAAATCTAACTCCATTGATTGGACTTACTTGCCTGAAATAATTGATTTTGAAGTTTCTGAAAATGAAAACCTTTTCACCATCAATCAAGATTTGAGTATAAGTCTCTATGACCCAAATTTTACTAAAACTTGGCAATCAAATATATCGCTTGAAAACAATCCAAGAGCAATTGGTATAAAAAACAACAATCTTTTCGTATTGACCTTTGAAAGCATCTATAAAATTAATCGTGATGACTTCATAGTTTCACAATTATTTACGGATGAAATTCCAATTCAAGAACCCTATTTGAAACTAAACTATGAAGGTGAAGAATATGGTTTCGAGAATAGAGATATTTTACACTTTGACAAGAAGAAAAAAGCTTGGTATCGGTATATGACCTTGAACTTTTCAATAGCCAATGCTTCTATATTTGATAGCAAAATAGTATTAGCAGACCGAAGCTTAAATAAACATTATACCTTTAACCCAAAAGAAAAGTCAGTTAATGAATATAACTTGCCGGAAAGTCTTTTTTATAATCTCGTAGTTAAGGAAATACATTTTGAAAATGGCAGTCAAGGTTGCTTTCATTCTAATAATTCATTAAGGTCATACATTAGAAAAGGTGACAAATTTACCGTTGATGAAAAATCAAGTTCTTCAAACTATCTTTCCCGTGCTATCAGCGAAATAAACACAGACAAAATTGAACAGATTATTCAGCTAATTGACAAATCAAGGTCTGTAATAGTTTCATTGAATGATTTGAACATTACGGAAAATGACATAAAAGAATTTAAGAAGTTCATTGACAAAGAAGAACAACACATAAAGAAATCAGGCATAGACCGTTTTGATTTTGATAATTTATATTCATTTCCAGGAGAGAATACAGATTTTAATTTTTTTAGGTCAGT
Organism: uncultured Flavobacteriales bacterium; assembly: GCA_964425255.1. Lineage (GTDB taxonomy): Bacteria > Bacteroidota > Bacteroidia > Flavobacteriales_D > Crocinitomicaceae > CAYRMV01. The sequence continues at coordinate 403 of CAYRMV010000256.1, read as the reverse complement.
TGCTGACTCTCTTTTCACTCTTAGCGCAGAAGATATTAATAATGCTTTTTGGCAAGCCTATGGAAATTGGAGTACTACAACAGATTGGAGAAGAGTTATTTTTGTATTTCAAAACGGACAAAAATTAATAATTGAAAACTCTGACGACAAGCCAAACTATCTTTACACACCTTGGGTAATTGACTTTGAAGGTTTGAAGTTCCGAACTAACTCTATTCTCTTTGGACAACAAATAGATGAAATAACAAATGGACAGTTTTTCAATGAAATTGCACGAGATAAAAATTATGCAATCTTCAAAATTGCTGACTATTTGTACAGAAAGAAACTAAATGAAAAATAACTGTGGGTAACAGGCGTTTGGCTCAATGGCGGGTGACGTGGTTAATTGAACATTCTACCT
>CAYRMV010000255.1:0-2972 GCA_964425255.1 uncultured Flavobacteriales bacterium | reverse complement strand
AAAAAGTTACTTTTAGAAGCTAAAAAGGAATATCGTTTTAAAGACACAGATGAATTTTGGTTAATTATTGACAGAGATGATTGGGAGGAGATTCACAATCATAATTTTGATAAATTAATAGAAGATTGCAAAAAGGAAAATAATTTCTTTTTGGCAATGAGTAATCCTTGTTTTGAAATTTGGTTAATCCTACACTTAAAAGACATAAATGAATTTGATGAAGAAGAGAAAATCAAAATAATGTCAAATGAGAAGATAAGTAATAGCAAAAATTATATTGACAAAGTTCTAAGTGAAATTCAAGGAAGGGGTTATAATAAAAGGCCCAACCTTCGGATTTTTTCACCTTTAACAAAGACAGCAATTGACAGAGCAAAAGGGCTTGACAATGAAAACCAAGATTACCCTGAACAACTAGGGACACACATTTATAAACTAATTGAAAAATTGATAGTAGTAGAATGAAGCCCGAATGCCTAACAGCACCTCTATTCAACCAATCTAATCCAAAACTTCTCGGCTTTTCATTTGTTCCGATGAATTAAGATGTACTTTTGTGAAGCAGAAAAATAAACAGATGAAAACAAGCGCGAAAATTCATGTTCAAAAAGTAGTTGCCTTGGCGGTTGCCAGTGGTATGAGACAGGTTGTCGTTTCTCCCGGTTCCCGAAATGCGCCGTTGATTATCGCTTTCAACCAACATCCTGAAATTGAATGCATCGCAATCCCAGACGAACGCTCTGCTGCTTTCATCGCATTGGGGATTGCGCAACAAACCCAACGACCTGTTGGTACCGTTTGCTCTTCAGGTTCTGCGCCTTTGAATTATTATCCTGCCATTTCTGAAGCCTATTATCAGGGTGTTCCCCTGTTTATTTTCACAGCTGACAGACCGCAATCTTGGGTCGATCAAGGCGATGGTCAAACCATCGTACAACATGCTGTTTTTCAGAATCACATCCGTTACTCTACCACCTTACCCGAAGCAACAACTGAAGAAGAACTTTGGCACGTGGAACGCGAAGCGAATGCGGCTTTTCAAACAGCGCTGGGACCCATTCCCGGACCTGTTCACATCAACATGCCTTTTTCAGAACCCTTGTACGATCAAGTCACGGTCGAAAAAGAAATCGAAACCAAATTCATTAATCACCAACTTGTACGCGCCAAACTTTCTCCTTCAAGTATCGACTTTGTACAAACAACATGGCAAAAAGCTACAAAAATTTTGGTTCTTGTTGGTCAACATCTTCCGGATGCAAAATTAAGTCACCAATTGCGGGAATTAGCCAAAAATCCAGCCGTTGCCATTTTGACGGAACACACTTCCAATCAATTTGACCGCCAATTCAATGCGTGCATCGATCGTTCTTTGAATAGCATCACCAAAGAAATGGAATCCGAATTTGCTCCCGAAATCTTGATTACGGTTGGTGGCGCAATTGTTTCCAAGCGAATCAAACAGTTTTTACGCCGAAACAAACCTAAATATCATTGGCGAATCGGAATGGATTTTCCTTTCATGGATACCTTTCAAGCACTTACTTCTAGTTTTACGTGTCTCCCAACCGATTTCTTTCCGGAAGTACTTCCGTTAGAGAAAAACGTTTCAAGTATGTATGCTGCCCGTTGGAAACAACTCGATTACCTGAATCAAGAAAATGCGCAACGCTATTTTCAAACGACTCTTCCGTTTTCGGATTTGACTGTTTTTGAAACGATTCTCGATTTCATTCCAGATGGTGCAAATATGCATATTTCAAACAGTTCGGTGATACGGTATGTGCTTTTGTTTGATCCTGTTGCGAGTATGACTTATTGGTGCAACCGCGGCACAAGTGGAATCGATGGAAGTTCGAGTACGGCTGTAGGTGCAGCTTATGCCAAACCAAGCGATTTACATGTTTTGTTGACAGGCGATTTATCGTTTTTTTACGACAGCAATGCATTTTTCAATAAAATACCCAAGTCGAATTTGCGCATTGTGTTGATCAACAACGGAGGAGGCGGTATTTTTAAAATCATTCCAGGTCCGGGTACCACCGAAGAATTGAACGATTTCTTTGTTTTTCAGCACGATTTCGATGCAGAACACATCGCAAAAGCCTTCCACTTAAAATACTTCAAAGCAAGTAATTTGGAGGAAATTGAACTTCAAATGCCTGAATTTTACGCTCAAAATGACGATTGTGCCTACATCCTAGAAATTTTCACCGACGGATCAATCAATGATGGTGAGTTGAGTCGCTATTTTGAGGTGATGCGAGGATCGTAAACTGCAATTGATTGTTGTTTTAACACATAAATCTAGATTGGGTGAATAAATATTTTTCATATCACTCACAACGAGGTAAAGATCATACAACAAAAAAATGATAAATTTGATTCATACTAAATACTTAAATATTTCATTTTAAGATATCGAATGAGAGCGAGGTATAAATTCGAATATAAAAATAATTTCGAAGGTAGAAGTTGAGGCGCGATTAATCGCGCCTCAACTTCGTGATGATCAGCCCTCCGTTAGGGATTGAAACGGTTTTGAATTGATACTTCTGGGTAATTTTCCCCTTAGTAAAGACTATGGCTGTGTGCTTCCGAATTGTTGTTTCAATTGTTTCATTTCAAAATCGTGAATTTTCATCGAAAAGCCAGTGTTTGTGCGGAGATAAGTGTTGCTTATCCGTTAGACAACAGTTCTATTCTAAACGTTAAATTCACTTTTTTCCTCGAAGAGTAAAGTGAAAAACAGAATGAGAAACAGAAACGGAGCGATGAGATAACGAAAACATCGTTTTTTCATCGAAAAGCCAGTTTTTATGCGGGCATAGCAGTTGCTTATCCGTTACGAAACGGTTTGATAAAACAGAGGAAGAGCGAAGAGAAAATTCGAATATAAAAGTAATTTCGAAGGTAGAAGAGGTTGTCTCAAAAAGGCAGCCTCTTTTTTTGTGAAAAATTTCGATTTTACA
>CAYRMV010000254.1:0-3005 GCA_964425255.1 uncultured Flavobacteriales bacterium | reverse complement strand
CATTTTCCCTTCATCATCCACACGATTTACTCGACAAATAGCTTGGAACAAACCGTGATCCTGCATTTTCTTGTCGATATAAAGATAAGTAGCAGATGGAGCATCAAAGCCTGTCAGTAGTTTATCGACCACTATCAAGAGTTTCATTTTGGCTGGCTCCTTGATAAACTTCTTTTTTACTTCGTCTTCAAATGTTTCGGTGTCTTTTCCATTTAACATCTGCGTATAAACTTCGTATTTCAGCAATTTGTCAGTCGGACTATCTTCACCTGTTTCTTCTCCTTTTATATCTCCATGATGCGGCTGATAAGAAGTAATAATTGCACATTCCTTGAATCCAGCTCGCTGAAATAGCTCGTAATATTTACATGCCTGATAAACTGAACTTGAAACTAACATGGCATTTCCTTCGCCAGTAGATAAACGTGGTTTCATCTTGAAATCTTTGATGATGTCAAAGACGATTTTTTCTAAGCGTGATTTAGAACCAAGTACTTTCTGCATGGTTCCCCAACGTTTCTTGAGTTCCACTTTTGCAACGTCCGTAAGTCCTTTAGTCTCTGCCTCAAACCAATCATCAATGCTTTGTTGGTCGGTCACAAATTGCTCCACATCTCTGGCTTCATAGAGCAAATCCAGAACAACTCCATCTTCAACGGCTTCATCGAATTTGTAAGGGTTTCCTATGTATGGACCGAAAACTTCAATACTCTTTTGTTTGTCCTTTTTCAATAGCGGTGTACCTGTGAAACCTATGAACATGGACTTTGGAAGAATCATTTTCATCGCATCGTGGAGCTTTCCACTTTGTGTTCGGTGACACTCATCAACAAACACGAAAATATCTCCTTTTGCTTCGAAGTCATGACCCATACTGGCTTTCAACTCTTCAATGAACGCCTCATAGTCACCTTCTTCTGATTTACGACCAAACTTATGGACCAAACTACACACCAACATTTCCGTTTTGTGATTCAAGACATTAATCAAATCACGGCCACTTTTTGTACGGTATATTTGCTCGTCTACCCCAACAAAGAGCTTTTCAATTTGGTCATCCAGTTCCTCACGGTCTGTAACAATCAAAACTCGACTGTCTCTTACGTTCTCACGAATCCACTTGGTGAGCCAAACCATGGTAAGGCTTTTCCCTGAACCTTGCGTATGCCACAAAATACCCCCAGTTCTTGTAGCGATGTTTGCTTGAGCAGCTTTGATAGCAAAGAATTGATTGGGTCTACAAAGCTTCTTGGTTCCTTTATCGAAAACAACGAAATCATGGATGATTTCTAGGATACGCTCCTTTGCACACATTAAGTAAACGTGTTTGTCAAGTAGGTAGTCAAAGTGTTTATCCGAATCTTCCTTCCATTGCAAGTAGTATTTTTCGGAGGTTTCGATGGTTCCATAGCGAAGTCCTTGAGTGTCATTACCAGCCAGCACCAATTGCATGCAGGTAAAGAACTTCTGAATAAACTCTGGTTTTTGGTTATCCAAGTTCTGACGAATTCCCTCCTCAACCCCAACCTTACTGCGCTTCAACTCAATCACTCCAAGAGCAATTCCGTTCACATAGATGACAATGTCTGGTCGTTTGGAGTTTCTTCCTAAAACGGTAACCTCTTCTGCAACCGCAAAATGGTTATTATTTGTATTCTTCCAATCAATGAGCCAAACTGTTTCTTTGGGTTGACCCAATTCTTCTTTTACCGTAATACCGTAACGCAGCAGTTTATAAACTTGCTTGTTGGCCTCGTAAAGTCCTTCGGACAGATTTGCTGCTGTTTTTACGAGCTTATCTATTGCTTTCCGAGAAAGTTCTTCCGAATACCCCTGGTGAAGAAGGAAACCTAACAACAATTCCTCTTCAATTGGAAGCGTGCGTTGCTCTTCTTGCCAGTCTCCTAAATAGGAATAGTTCAGTTCCTCCTGGAAGAGCTGAATAATGCGGTTTTGGGTAGAGCGCTCCGATTTGCCGATAGTGTTCATTTAATCTATTTTGAATAGGTTGAGGTATTCATTGAATACATATAGTTTATTTCGTTGAGCTCCTGAAATCTCCTTGAGAATCTCCAATTCTTCTAGGCTATCGAGTAATTTATAGGCAGTAACATTCGACTTTTGAATGATTTCTTCTACACGACTCACTCCGATTACAGGTTGTGTGTAGAGGTAATCAACCACTTTTTTTGCGTCTGCACTTCTATTGCCTAGTCCTTTGATTTTTACATCCAATGATTTTTGCAGCTGTAGAATTGCATCAAAGGTTGTTACTCCCTTTTTAGCTGTTTCAATTACTCCCGTTAGAAAGAATTTTAACCATTGATTCAAATCGTTGTGGGTTCTTGCTCGCATCAAATTGTCGTAGTAGAGCATTCTATTTTTCTCAAAAAAATCAGATAAGTATAGAATTGGCTGTTTGAGAATTCCTTTATTCACCAAATAAAGGGTGATTAATAGCCTACCAACACGACCATTTCCATCTAAAAATGGGTGAATCGTTTCGAATTGATAATGAATGATGGCAATCTTTAGTAAATCTGGTAATTGATTTAACTCGTTGTTTGCGAATAGCTCAAGGTCAGACATAAGCTCTGCAATTGAAGTATGAACAGGAGGAATAAATACGGCATCGTTAATAGTTGCACCTCCAATCCAGTTCTGGGAAATTCTAAACTCACCTGGTAGCTTGTGAGTACCACGAACACCTTGTAGTAGAATCTTGTGTGTTTGTTTAATTAATCGTGAAGAAAAAGGCAAGGTATGTAGCATTTTTACTGCTTCATTCATCGCCTGAATATAGTTTTGTACTTCTTCCCAGTCATCTCGTTTCTCAATTGCAATTTCGTCTTTGTTGAGGAAAGCATCTTCCATATTCGTTTGAGTACCTTCTATTTTGGACGACTGTGTTGCTTCTTTGGCAATATGCATGCGAATGAAAAGGTCAATGTTCACATATTCAGAATACATATCCAAGCGTCCTAACTGGCGGTCTGCTTTGCTCA
>CAYRMV010000253.1:0-3054 GCA_964425255.1 uncultured Flavobacteriales bacterium | reverse complement strand
GGCTATCCAATAAAGCAGAAAGGACTCTGTTTATTTTTTGAGAAAGGAATCTCATCATGAACGAAAGAAACATCATCGTAGGTCTCGATGTTGGTACGACAAAAGTGTGTACTATTGTCGGTATTCAACACGCAAACAATCAACTTGAAATTATCGGTATTGGAACACATCCCTCTTACGGATTAAAGAAGGGTTCTGTTGTTAATATTGATAAGACAGTAAGCTCAATCCAATCTTCCTTAGAAGAAGCAAGATTGATGGCCGGAGTGAATATCAACTCTGCGACTATCGGTATTGCGGGCTCACACATCTATAGCTTCAATAGCTCTGGAGTGGTAGCGATCAAAGGTAAAGAGATCACGCAATCTGATGTTGATCGCGTTTTAGAAGCAGCGAAAGCGGTTGTAATTCCAAGTGATCGAGAAATTCTTCACGTTATTCCCCAAGAATTCAGAGTCGACAATACCTCAGGAATTAAAAATCCTATTGGTATGTGTGGAGTGAGATTAGAAGCTCACGTTCATATTGTTACTGGATCTATTCCTCTTATTCAAAACTTAGTTAAGTGTGTAGAGCACACTGGATTAAATGCAGAACATATTACTCTTCAGCCAATCGCTTCTTCAGAAGCAGTGTTAACAGCTGAAGAAAAAGAATTAGGTGTCGTGCTGGTTGATATTGGTGGAGGAACTACTGATATCGCTATTTGGAAAGAAGGCTCATTAATTCACTCACAAATTATTCCAGTGGGTGGAAATCATTTTACTAACGACTTGGCGGTTGCTTTAAAAATTCCTCATGCTGAAGCTGAGAGAATTAAAATTCACCACGGGTCGGTGTTGGCAGAACAATTAAATCAATCTGCTCATATTACAGTTCAAGGTCTGTCCGGAACAAAGCCACGTGAAGTTCAACTTTCACTGGTTGCAGATGTTCTAGGAGCAAGAGCTGAAGAATTATTCGATATCATCACAAGCATTATTGAAGAGAAAAAACTTGGAAATGATGTCTCTGGTGGCGTGGTACTTACCGGTGGTGGTGCTCTTATTAAAGGAATGCCAGAGCTTGGAGAGTATATCTTAGGTAGAGGATGTAAAATTGGATATCCAATTCCATTTGGTGGCATGACTAACCTTATGCAAAATCCAAAATACTCTACGGTACTTGGGCTTTTAATTGAAGCTGCGAAGAGAAGTCCTTATGTAGCGCCAGTTGCAACAACAAAACAAAATTTTGCAACAGGTTCGGCCCGTGCCAACTATAGTGAATCAGAAAACGAAGAATCATCTAATAATACAGACATTATTTCAAAACTGTCGGACTCATTGAAATCTGTATTTAAGGAAATTTTTTAGGGGGAATTATGTTTGAAGTAGAAGCAGGAAATGCTCCAGTGTTAGGAGCAAAGATTAAGGTCGTAGGAGTCGGTGGTGGCGGTTGTAACGCTGTAAACACCATGATTCGCTCTGGATTATCAGGAGTTGAATACATTGTTGCAAACACTGATGCGCAAGCACTTGCAGTAAGTTTAGCACCAACAAAAATTCAACTTGGTGGAAACGTAACAAAAGGTCTTGGAGCAGGAGCTAACCCAGAAGTGGGAAGAAAATCTGCACTTGAAGACTATGAAAAAATCAGCGAAGTCTTAAAAGGCGCTGATATGGTATTCATCACTGCTGGTATGGGTGGTGGTACAGGTACTGGTGCTGCTCCGGTAATTGCAAAGCTTGCAAAAGAGCTTGGTGCACTTACAGTTGGTGTAGTAACAAAACCATTCGTATTTGAAGGAAAGAAAAGATTCAGACAAGCTGAGCAAGGGATCAATAACCTTGAAGAAAGCGTCGATTCATTAATTACAATTCCAAACCAAAGACTTCTTTATCTTGCGGGTGAATCGCTATCTTTAATTGATACATTCAAAAGAGCGGACGAAGTTTTATTAAACGCTGTTCGTGGTATTTCTGATTTAATTAATAATACTGGTCACATCAATGCTGACTTTGCCGACGTTTCAACTGTTATGGCAAACAAAGGTTTAGCATTAATGGGAACAGGTGTGGCGGTTGGTTCGGACAGAGCCATTAAAGCAGCAACAGAAGCTATTAGTTCACCACTTCTTGAAGATATTTCAATTAACGGTGCTACTGGTATTATTATCAATATCACTGGTTCAGCAAACTTATCAATGCATGAAACAAATGAAGCAGTAACATTAATCATGGAAGCTGCTGATGAAAATGCTGAAATCATTTTTGGTACAGTTATCGACGATACAATGGGTGATGCAGTTAAAGTAACTGTTATCGCTACTGGATTAGGTGGAGCTCTTCGTGCTCAAGCAGAAGCAGCAGCTCACAGAATTCAAGCACAAACAACAATTTCAGAAGCACCAGTTGCATCATTTTCAGCTCCAACTCAAGGTCAAGCTGTTTATTCATCAGCATCTGAAAACAGAGCAGCTCCTCAACATGTTTCAACTTCACATGCACCTACTCACCCTCATGTAGCACCAGCTACAACTAGAGAAACGACAAGAGAAGAGTCATTCGAAGGCGATATCTTTGCACCAAGAAAGCAGAGCTTTGACAGAGCGACAGCTCCACAAACAGCTGCTCCTCAAGCTCAAACTGCTACAAGATCTTCATATATTGATGAAGATCGTTCTTCATTTGATCGTTTTATGAACGAAACAAGAGAAGTACCAGCAGAGAGAGAAACTTATGCAGCTCCAGCTCAAGCACAAAATGGACAACCATCTCGCTTGATCCAGTCTATAAGAGATGCTGCTAGCAAGTACGATGCTCCAACATCAAGACCAGCAGCTGAGCACGTAGAAAAAAGAGCAGAAGTTAACGAAACATTCAGAGAAGGAATGGGCGCAACTAACTCTCGTGCAAAATCAATTGCAGAGAAATTAGGCTTCATTAATTTTGATGATGATGAGTTTGATACTCCATCGTTTTTAAGAAAAGATGAAAAGCCAGAAGCACCAGTTGCTCCAAGAAGAGATTTTAACAAGAACCTCGATCTCTAATAGGCAGTTATTAGAGATAC
>CAYRMV010000252.1:0-3066 GCA_964425255.1 uncultured Flavobacteriales bacterium | reverse complement strand
GGGGGGGGCCATGGTTCCAAGATGTAAAATCGAGGGCTAATTCAGGCTATACTTGGCTGCTATATTTTTAATGAATTCATCTTGGTCAGAAGCCTATAAATCATTCTGGGAAGTTCAGATTGGATTTAATCTTGGTCATTTAGATTTTAGTCGATCCCTGCGTCACTGGATCAGTGATGGCCTTATGACTCTTTTTTATCTCACTAGAAAAAGAACAAGTTCATAAAAATCAATTGAGCTTAATGATATTTATAGAAAATGGCGGAGAGGATTTTAATAATTATTAAAAATCACTTTTCTTAACTATATCAATACTTTATGTCATTACAAAAATAGTTGGGTGACGGGTGGGTTACATTCCATTATTAAAATCCATTACAATTATCATTTGCTATTAAGTTGCTCTTTTGCCGCTTGTATGTGGCTATCGTTTTTTGTGTTTAAAGCAAATACTGCAAACTTGATCGGGGCAGCCAAGGCTCGCTGTATTATGTGTTCTTTCATTTTCGGCCAAGTCTTTCCCCCTGATTTTTCATAAACCAATAAAGTCTTATCCAAATGAGTTTCACCTAATCCAGTATACTGGCCAGCAAAATCCAGTGAAGAGTCTCCAATTTGCATTTCACTCCAATCAATAATTCCAGTTATCTGTTCCTCAGAGTTAACTAAAGTATGGCCAGCATACAAATCACCATGAATAAGAGTAGAGAAAGTTGGCCAGTAGGTATCGTTATCAATCCAAGTTCTCCACTGTTTTTCTAAATGAGGTGATATTCCTAATTGGTTTTTAATCAAAAAAATTTCATCTAAAAAATCTTTTCTGATTATTTCGGATGTTCGCAAAGACAAGCCAAATTCTTTAGCCTCCTGAGTTAAATTATGAAGTTCGCATAAAATCAAACCAAGAGACTCGGAATACTTGTAAAAATTTAAATCTATATTCCAAATAAATTCTTGCTTAGTTGCTTCTACTTCCAAGGCAGGTTTATCCGTTAGGAGTGGATAAGCGACTAATTCAGGGCTCACTACTTTCCAATCAGGAATATCAAAGTTAATTTTAGACTTTAAAAAATTAAGGTTGTTCTTTTCTTTTTCAATCTGGGAGAACATATTTTCTCTACGGGGAATTCTCAAAATCCATTTTATGCCGTCGACACTCTCACCAATAGCGGTCTGGAAATCCAGACCAAGTTCATTAGTACTGGTGATTCTTTGCATTTGAATCCCATGCTTAACGGCTAATCGCAAAATTGAATCTTCCATGTTCGACCCTCTATCTTCATAGTAATATTATACTATAAAAACTTAACTACAAACTAAAAATTAACCATTGATTTAATGTGTTTTTCTACGGCCAAAAGTTTCCCACTCTATTCGTTCCCGTTCCTTGTATATGGGATAAGCCTTTATCCACACACTCAAAAAATCCACGGCTACAATTAGGATAAAGGCCCCACACATTGATAAGAATTGGTTCCCCGTCAAAGACTTTCCAAATAAGGGAAAAACAGGCACGGAGAAAATCACGGACAAAAATAACAGCCACGACCGCACGGCAAAACGGAATAGAAAATATAAAGGGTCATTCTTATCAGGCCTCACATTATTTAAAAGCACTCGCCACCTCACCTATTAACCAAAAAAACCCCATGACCGCTAAGGTCAGTGGGGCAGGGAGTAGGAAAAGGACAAAAACGGAAATAAAGAAAAAATAGAAAATCACCTCAATAAAATAAGTAATTTTCTTTTTAGGACGGCCTACCTTTCCCATATTTTTTAAATAGATTTAGGACGGGGATAATTTTTTATCCCGTTCGGCTTGTGATTTTTCTCTTTCATTTTCCACCACCGATAAAAACTCGGCGGCAGTTTTATTAAGTAGGGTTACCCGTAGAATAGTCCGCCGTTCACCGTCCAGATTTTCATTGATAAAAATACCTTTTAACCGCTCTACTTGTTCGCCGTTTATGTAGTCTTTTTTTATTTCAAGCCATTCAATAAAATCACGACAGGCCCGCCAGATATTGACCGCCCTAAATTTCTTTTCCTCAAATTCCAGTCTTAACTCTATTGGTAAAGTTGAGGATAAAATTTTATCTACCATATCCACAGACACCGCACGGGTTCGCCTAATTTCCCCCGTGGATAAGGCTCGCTCAAAATCCTCGGCCAATGTTTTATTATCCAAATACACATAAGAAAATACAGGCACGGGGGAACCGTTTAACTCATAACACCGCTCAATGCTCGTCTTTAAGTCCAGAGTAGGACACCACTCGGTAGGATTTTTTAAATTAACTCGGTATTGATTTACTTTATTTTTATAGGTTTCCCCGTGAATGGATACGGAGGCGGTTATAAATCCTAATAATTGGAGTTTAGTAATCGCTCGCTTAATCGTTGAGTTTCCTAATGAGAGTTTAGCGGCCAGTTCCCTATAAGACGGGTTCCAGTTCCTATAAGTTGAGGACATTAAAAATAATAAGACCGCCTTTTCTTGTGGAGTGAGTTCGTCACACTCGGCCAGAAAAGCAGGAAATGGAATAAAGATATATGGCACTTGTTTAGTTTTCATTGGTTCCCCCTTTTCTATCTAAATGGGGAAACCTTAAACCCGTTGAGAACACCCAAGCCCGTGAGTGTTTCCAATAGGTAGGGGAACAAAAGGAAAGAGAAAGAAGAAAAAAGAAAGGGGGCTATTTTCTATTTATAGAACTGAGGACAAAAGGGGGCCTCAGTTATGTTTAAATTTTACGGGTGGTTTTTAAATTCTCAGGTAGTTTCTAATTCGGGGCTTAGGTTACTTTTACTTTTCCGTTACAGGATTGAGAACAGTCCCCACTTACAGACAAAAAAAGTCTTACAGTTTTCTCGTAGAGATTTAGGATTTTCCACGGGCCTCTCTTACAATTCAGTCCAAGCAGGATTAAAGCAACTCAATGAACTGAGACTGATACAACTTGACCCATTGGATAAAGGCTCTAAGCAATGGTTAAGGATCACAGAACCGACTAAATAAGACCGTCCCGTAAATTTCAGCCGAATCCGACAAAAAGGCGTGAAGAT
>CAYRMV010000251.1:0-3075 GCA_964425255.1 uncultured Flavobacteriales bacterium | reverse complement strand
AATGAACATTACAGAAATTTCAATCAAACGTCCATCGCTGATCATAGTACTTTTCAGCGTATTTACTTTATTAGGATTTATCGGGTATAAAAATTTGAGTTATGAATTAATGCCTGATTTTAATCAGCCCGTAGTTGTGATCAAAACAGTATATCCGGGTGCCGAACCAAACGAAGTAGAAACATCTGTTTCTCGGAAAATCGAAGATGCTTTGTCCAACTTGGAAGGTGTGGATTACTTGGTTACAAAGTCATTACCTAATGCTTCTATTATCATAGCCAATCTCAAATACGGAACAGATTTGGATAAGTCGATGCAAGACGCGCAACGATACATTGACAACATTCGTAAAGATTTACCACAAGATATTTTAAGTCCTGTAATGAGTAAAGTTTCGCCAAATGATTTGCCGATAATGTCTATCAGTGCAACGAGCGATATGTCTGCTACTGAGTTTTATCAAAAAATGAAAGATGATTATCTGCCACAAATTCAACAAATAAAAGGCGTTGCAGAGATTACCGTTTTAGGAGGAGAAGAAAGAGAAATACAAGTAAAAATCAATCAGGACAAACTGAAATTATATAAAATTTCAATGGTTCAGGTGGTAGAAGCAATTAATCGTTCAGGTTTAGACTTACCTGCTGGAAAGGTGCAAACAGAGAAAGATAATAATTCAGTTCGGTTGACGGGGAAATTCACATCGATTGATAACATTAAAAATGTTCAGGTAGCAATGCCTATTGTTGGAAGCCCAGTTTATGTAAAAGATGTGGCTGAAGTAATAGATGGAATCAAAGAAACTACTTCCATTAGTCGCTACAATGGAAAAGATGGGATTGGTTTAATGCTTAAAAAACAAGGCGATGCAAATGCAGTAGATGTTTCGAAAGCAGTTCGCGAGAAATTTCAATCCATTGAACAACAAAATGCCAGTTCGGGAGTGAAATTTATCATTGCAGATGATAGCACCGACAATACGATTGCAGCCGTTAATTCCGTAGTTTTCGATTTGATTTTGGCGGTGTTATTGGTTTCGTTGGTAATGCTATTATTCCTCAGAAGCTTTAGAAATTCATTAATCGTTTTGGTTGCAATTCCAACTTCATTAATTACCGCTTTTGCTGTGATGTGGCTTTTGGGTTACACCTTAAACTTAATGACCTTGCTGGCAATGTCTTTAATCATTGGTATTTTAGTTGATGATGCTACTGTAGTTTTGGAAAACATTCAAAAGCACTTAGATAAAGGAAAAGACAAACGAACCGCTGCAATGGATGGTCGTATGGAAATCGGCTTTGCGGCATTGTCAATTACATTAGTTGACGTAGTGGTATTTTTACCAATTCTTTTTTTACAAGTGTTTGTTGCCGATATGCTCAAACAATTTTCGGTAGTTGTAGTAACTTCAACACTCACCAGTTTATTGGTTGGTTTTACTCTTACACCTTGGATGGCTTCTCGTATAGGTAAAAAAGAAGATTTGCAACCCACCAATTTTTTCAATCGCTTTTTACTTTGGTTTGAAGTTCAATTAGAAAACATTAATGAATGGTATGGTCGAAGATTAGAATGGGTATTGAGCCATAAATTAGCTTTTACAGGTGTCGTTATTGTGCTTTTTGCAATGACTTTAGGCATTATGAAACAAGGGATTATTGGTAAAGAACTTATTTCAACTGGTGACCAAGGGAAATTTCGAATGGCATTGGAGTTTGATAAATCTACTTCTATTCAGCAAAATAACTTAATTGCAAAAAAAATTGAAACATATATCATTCAACAACCCGAAGTAGCAACGGTATTCAGCAACATTGGCGGACCAAGCACGGGTATTGGAAGCTTAGGTGTTGGTTCACCGAACAAAACAGAATTCACTATTCAATTAAAATCCAAAAAAGAATTAAAAAATCTGCCTACCGAAACATTTATGAAAAATCTTCGGGAAGAACTAAAGTCAAAATTTCCGAGTATCAATTATTCAATGGCAGCTTTAGGTCTGATACCTCGTTCGGCTCCTATAGAAATTACATTAAGCGGTAGCAGTTTGAATTTGGTGATGAAAACAGGTAATGAACTTAAAACGGTAATCGAAAAAATTCCCGGCGCGGATAACGTTCGCTTATCGGTTGAAGCAGGTAGTCCCGAGTACAAAATAATTCCAGACAAAGATAAAATGCAACGACTAGGTTTAACAACTGCCTTTGTTGGTTTGAACCTAAGAACTGCTTTTACAGGAAATGATGATGCAAGCCTTACTGAAAACGGAACGGAGTATCCTGTACGAATTTGGTTAAACGATTTTAGCAGACGAAATTTTGAAGATGTTCAACAACTTTCTATTATTAATCCTATGGGAATGCCAATGGAGGTTTCACAATTTGCAACTGTTGTGCAAGGTAATTCTCCATCCTTATTGGAACGTAAAGACCGACAACCAGCAGTTACTTTAACGGCAGACGCTTTAGGCAGACCATCGGGAACTGTTGCTGATGATGTAGTAGCATATCTCAAAGAAAATCCATTGCCAAACGGCATACAAATGACTTGGGGTAGCGACATTAAAAGGCAGAATGATAGTTTTGGAGCATTAGGTTCAGTATTGCTCATTTCGTTTTTGTTGATTTACCTGATTATGGTAGCACTATATGACAGTTACGTTTATCCGTTCGTTGTTCTATTTTCTATTCCAGTTGCAGCCATTGGGGCGTTTTTCGCTTTGAATTTGTCGTTAAGCAATTTGAGTTTATTCGCCTTATTGGGTTTAATTATGCTTATGGGCTTGGTAGTTAAAAATGCGATACTAATTGTTGATTTTACTAATCAATTAAAAGCAGAAGGTAAACATTTCAAAGAAGCCTTAGTCATTGCTGGAAAAGGTCGGATGCGGCCAATTCTTATGACAACACTTTCAATGGTAGTTGGTATGCTTCCTATTGCAATGGCAACAGGAACAGCAGCCGAGTGGAAAAACGGCCTTGCTTGGGTAATCATTGGCGGACTTTTATCATCTCTAATTTTGACAGTGTTTTTAGTACCTATGGTTTATTATTTAGTGGACACAGCGAAAGAAAA
>CAYRMV010000250.1:0-3079 GCA_964425255.1 uncultured Flavobacteriales bacterium | reverse complement strand
GGAATGTAGAATAAGAATTGACTAAAAGCATGCGATTTGGGTTGGAATTGTTTTGAACAATACTATTTAACATAATATTAATTATAGGACAAATATTGATTATCAAAATATTACATAAATAATGCTATTTATCATAAAGTTATATTTTCCATCCTACACTTGATCTCAATTCAGTTAATATGCATACCTTTGTGTCCAAAAACAGATATCCCGTCAAACTGCCAACGTGCTCTAATTGTTATGAAACTTTTTGTTCTGATTTCTTGCCTGATCCTGTGTTTATCGGACATATTTTCGCAAACTTCCACCTTCGAGTTGGAACGCTATCAAACCAACTACGAACGCGAAATTCTATCTAAAAAAGATGCAACACATTTAGAACGTTTGATGGCCTTGGCTCCCAATGCCTCTCCAGAAAAAACACTTGCTGTGAAAAAACAAATCGATTCGTTTATCGAGGAGATAAAAGCATCTAATTTGTTGCGTCTTTCGGAAGCCAAACTAATGAACGAACTTCACAAACGGGTTCACAAGCGGTTTTTGACTCACTATCAATACATCTCCCCTTTTCATGAAATATTCAAAACAGGACAATACAACTGTGTTTCCGCAACGGCTCTTTTTGCCCTTGTTTTGGAAGAATTGAAAATTCCATACAACATTCAAGAACAACCGACACACGTTTACATTCTGGCTTATCCAAATACAAAAGCCATTTCGGTGGAAATGACTGCCATCAAAAATGTCTTGTACATACCAGTCCGAAAAGATATTTCACGAGCCGTGCAAACTTTGATCGAATTGGGACTTACAACAACGGAAAAAGTGCGTGCGCTTGGCGAACAAAAGGTTTACGACGCTTTTTATAACCGAAATGATGTCATTGATTTAACGGAATTAGCTGGAATTCAATATTTCAACGACGCAATTACAGCCTTTAATGAAAATAAATTAGAGGATGCTTTTCAGGCCATTTTAAAAACAGAACGATGGTATGATCGAGAAAAAGTTAGCCTTTTCAAAAGAGAATTATTAGAAACACTACTTTCAGAGGCAAATATTAAATCAATGAAAGACATCGGTTATCTTACTATGTATTCCAATCTCAAAAATGCAGATCAAACAGAGGTTTACTATCTTTTCGCTGAGTTTCTTCAAGAGCAATTATTATTAAAATCTAACAAAACATTGGCAGATTCAAGTCATGTTTATATAACACAAAACATAAAAGACACGAATTTACTTTCTCGTCTGAATGGATTGTATTACTACGTTATTTCTGGTTTTTATAATAATTCTTACAATCTGACTAAGCGTTTGGAGTTTGCGGAACTTTCTTACAAAACTTCACCAGAAAATCAAGATTCTCAAATGTGGTTTGTCAAAAGCATTATTGTAAGTTTTGAAAATTATAAACCAATAAATATAATCTCAAAAATGGATGCCTATGTAGAGAAGTATCCCTTTCTGAAAACCCACAACTTATTTTTAAGCGTTTATTTTTATACTTATTTGGAGCTTTCGAACGATTATTACAAAGAAAACAACGGCGACAAAGGCAAAATATACTTTGACTTAGCACTGAAAACAAGGGACTTGATGGAAGATAAAGAAGTCTTAGATCCAAATCAAGTTGGTTGGCTTTATGCAGAAGCGGGTTCCTATTTCTACCGTCAGAGCAATTACAAAGCAGCGTTGAAGGTGTTGGAAGAAGGCCTCCTCCTCGCCCCTGATCACGAGCGCATCGTCGAACGAATCCGCATTGTGAAGTTGAGGATGAAGTAATTGGGTTCTCAAAGAACTGACGGTTCAAATGGACAAGAATCCAAATACGATTACTTCCATCTGCAACAATAAATCACAATCACATTTGAAAGATTTGAAGCGTATCGCAGAAATTTTAGATGTGGATATTCGGGAGTTATTGGTTTCGACGAAGTAAACTAGTTTTTTATCTAGATTTCAATTTTTCAAGTACTTCTAATACTGGTGCGTTCTCAATACCTTCTGGAATAATTGGATGATCGTTGGGTCTGATTGCGGATCTTTCAAAATCGTTAAGACCAATTTCCCACGCATTTTTGATATAAAGTTCCTTTTTAAGAATTGACTGCTCTACAAAAGGTTCAAATCCTCCATCATCTGTAAATCGTGCAGGACAAAAGAAATATTCTCTGTAATGATTATATGCCGCTATTAGATTGTTAAGGTTTTCTGGTGAGCTTGTATTCATCTCATGGAATCGAGCAGATGAGATTATGAATCTTTCGTTTGCGAACATTTTTTCATCCATCGAGTTGGTAATATGGACCCTATACCAGTTCGGATTATTTCGATCAACGCCTCTAATAATGGTAATACGAATAAATTCGTTCTCATCTTTTTTCCCAAATCGTTCAATCCAATCAGCAAAAATTTGTTTACCAAATTCATGATTTTTAAAAGTTAGAATTATTCCGAGTTTGTTATCAAATCGATCAATGAAAAAACCAAATGCCTGCCAAGTAGCCTTGTTCCAAAGTTGATCATCAATAATCGAAACCGCTTTCAGATCGCTATGTTTTAAATTCTCAAATTCTGGTTTTATTGATTCGTCATCTTCAGTTATCTCAAAAATCTTCTCGTCTGTTATCTCAAACGGTAATTCACGTAATTTATCATATTTATTGAAATCATGTCCATCGATCCATTGGTCAAAGAACAGCTTCGGTTGTTCACCAAGTACGTTTGTTAGTAACTTTGAATGTTGAAATATCAAACCACATCTTTCATGAACTTCTTCTTCTACAAATAATGCTTCAAGATATTTTTTTACATTGTCCACAAAGAAATTCTTACTTAGAATTAATGATATAAATGACAATGCATCTTGCCATAATTGATCATGACCGTCTTTCGAGTTATCCTTTGTTCCAAGTTCCATTGTATAAGTATTCGAGCGATCGCTTTCAATAACCCTTAGATCCGATACATTTTCAGTTTTTATAAGTTTTATAATAATACTTTCAGTATTCGGATAAACGTTCTTAGTAGAAGTTGCTAGAAAACTTTCCAAAAATGCTAGTATTGTTTCAGTAAA
>CAYRMV010000249.1:0-3087 GCA_964425255.1 uncultured Flavobacteriales bacterium | reverse complement strand
ATGCTGGGATTTTCTTTTCTGTGGAAGGTTTTGTTTCTTCTGTTTTTTTGCTTTCATCACATGCATTTAATCCAAACAAAGCGATAGATAAAAGAAGAAATAGACATGTATTTTTAATCATGGATTTTTGTTTAAACGAATTTGAAATTCTCAATCGTGGGTCAAATTTACGGACAAATTTTTCTTTTGATTATTCGTTCAATCAGTTTTTTGGTAGTTTAATACTTTTTTCAAATGATATTCTTGAATAAAAAAAGCGGAATAAAAAGGAAATTGTTTTATCTTTCGATCAAAAAATGCTTGAAACAACGTGGAAGAATTACCTAAATGTTGAATTTGAAAAAACGTATTTTAGAGAGCTAAACAATTTTCTCAATTCTGAGAGAAAATCCAATTCGGATGCAGTATTTCCACCTGAAAATTCGGTTTTTGCCGCTTACAACTCATGTGATTTCGAAAAAATAAAGGTGGTAATTCTGGGGCAAGATCCATATCCAACCAAAGGACATGCAATGGGCTTGAGTTTTTCTGTTCAAAAAGAGGTGAGGCCTTTGCCTAAAAGTTTAAAAAACATTTTTTCGGAGTTGCAAGATGATTTGGGAATTGAACCTTGTTCTCATGGTGATTTGTCTCATTGGGCTCAGCAAGGTGTTTTTCTTCTCAATTCGGTGCTGACAGTTCGTGCAGGTGAACCCAATTCGCATCAACGGAAAGGGTGGGAGCAATTCACAAAAAGAACCATCGAACTCTTGAATGATAGAACGGATCCGTGTGTTTTTTTATTATGGGGAAAAAATGCACATCAATTGGGAGAATACATCACAAATCCGATACATTTGAAGCTAAAAAGTTCGCATCCTTCACCGCTTGGGTGGACCAAATCGGGAGTTGATTTTGAGTCTTTTCGTGGGTGTAAACATTTTTCCAAAACAAATACTTTTTTACGACAACATGCTCTCCAAGCGATTGAATGGAAAATTCCAGATTAAGCTTGAAAAAACGCATAAAATTACAGGCATTTTGTATCTTTGGCGACGATGAATATGAAAAATGATTTGATATTACGTGCCGCACGAGGCGAATCAATTGAACGATATCCCGTGTGGTTAATGCGTCAAGCTGGGCGCATTTTACCAGAATATAGAGCTGTTAGAAGTAGCTTAAATGGATTCAAAGAGTTGGTTGAAACACCTTCTTTTGCGGCAGAAGTAACCATTCAACCGGTTGATATTTTGGGGGTTGATGCCGCTATTATTTTCTCAGATATCTTGGTTGTTCCTGAAGCGATGGGTTTAGAATACCAAATGATTGAGAAAAGAGGTCCTTGGTTTGAACAAACAATTCGTTCGACCGAAGAATTAAAATTTGCGGAGACTGATTTCGACATTGAAGATCGGTTGGGTTATGTTTTGGAAGCAATCAAATTGACTAACAAAGAGCTGGATGGAAGAGTGCCTTTGATTGGATTTGCTGGAGCACCATGGACTATTTTTTGTTATATGGTTGAAGGGCATGGATCAAAAACTTTTTCTGAAGCACGCAAGATTTTATACACCAATCCAACTTTGGCACACGAGTTGTTACAACGAATTACGAATGTAACAATTAAGTATTTGAAAGCACAGATTCAAGCCGGAGCACATCTATTACAAGTATTTGATTCTTGGGCTGGGATTTTGGGGACAGAACAATATGCGACGTTTAGTTTGCCTTATTTAAAACAAATAGCAGATGCCATTCAAGAAGTACCTTTGACTTTGTTCTCGAAAGGAGCAATCACTTCAATCGGAGCAATTGCTCAATTGGATTGCCAAACGGTAGGCTTGGATTGGAACATGGATATTGAAAAAATTAGAACCGATATAGGTGAAACCAGAACGTTACAAGGAAATTTAGACCCTTGTGCTTTGTATGCTTCTCACCAAGAAGTGGAGGCAATTACAAATAAAATGCTAAATTCGTTCCAAAGTAAGCGACATATAGTCAATCTGGGTCATGGAGTTTATCCAGATATTGATCCAGAAAAAGTGAAAACATTTATTAAAACCGTTAAAAACTATGAAATCAAGTACTAGAAGTATTGCAAAATGGTTGCTCTTTTTACCATTTGGTTTTACGATTCTTCAAGTAAATGCACAAGGTGAAAATCTTGTTCCCAATGGAAGTTTCGAAGGCTTAGACAAAAAGCCCAAAAAATTAGGTCAAATTGAAATGGCCAAAGGTTGGACTTCTCCAACAGGAGCAAGAGCAGATTTGTTTGCACCCGGAGCGAAAGTTCCCGAAATTGGTACTCCATCCAATGCATTTGGAAATGAAGCAGCTTTAGAAGGAGAAAACTATGCGGGTATTATTGCCTATTCTCACAACGATAAATTACCAAGAACATATATTTCTGCTAAATTGGCAACTCCCATGAAAAAAGGGATGAAATACTGTGTTTCTTATAATGTTGCTTTGGCTGAATTATCCAAATATGCGATTAGTGAAATCGGAATGAATATCAATAAAAAAGAATTCGCTACGGAAGAAAAGGTAAGTATTTTGGATGAAACGCACATCAAACATCCTGAAAATAAGGTGATGAATGCTATGTATGGATGGGATAAAATTTGTGGCGTTTATACAGCAACTGGAGGTGAAAAATACATTACAATAGGTAATTTCTCCAAAAATGATGCGATGGTTCCAGAAAAAAACAAGAAATCACCGGATGTAAAAGGAACACCAATCATTGCTGCTTATTATTATATCGATGATGTGGTGATCACTTTGTTGGAAGATGGACAAAAATGTGATTGTTCAGTTGCAGATGAAGAAGGCGATTTCAGTAAATTGATTTATCAAAAGACTGTATTGTTAACAGATAAAATGTCTGATCAACAGAAAATTGAAGCGCAAGCAGTTTATTTTGCATTTGGAAAAGATCAATTACAGCCTCAAGACAAAACCGCTTTGGATTTGATCGCAGAATTGATGAAGAAAAATCCGGCATTTAAACTTCAAGTGAATGGTCACAACATTGCAGAAGAAGATGCTTTAGCTGAAACTAAGCCAAAATACGAAGACATGGATTTGAAACGTATCGAA
>CAYRMV010000248.1:0-3178 GCA_964425255.1 uncultured Flavobacteriales bacterium | reverse complement strand
CAAGCTCAGGACCTTCGCCACTGCGTGGACTACAGGCTCGGCTTTCATTACCATGCCGGGTCCTCCACCATAGGATCTATCATCAACTGGTTTATAATTATTTCCTTTTTTGTCTGCAACATAATCTCGGGGATTATAAAATCTTATTTTAATTTTTTTTTCTTTTATCGCCCTACCTAAAATAGACTCATTTAAATATGAATTAAACATCTCTGGGAAAATAGTAATAATATGGAATTTCATAATATTTCTGATCGCTTTAATACTTGTCCTTATTAATTAAAAAGGGGTTCATTTCAATACAAACAATTCATCAATTCCTGAACTATTCTTTATTTTAGGTGATAATCGGACGTATTTCAGCCAATCTACCACTCCATTTTTAAGATGTAAAACGAAAGCAGCTTTGTTGTTTGCATAGACCAAACAATCTTTTTTGTAAAACGATTGCTTTCCAAAAATCTGAACAATTTCGGACGAATCGATTCCTACATAGGCCATTTCGGAGAGGTCGAAATCATTGTACTTTGCGGTCAATTCGATCAGTACTTCATTTGGATCCGAAAAACTATACTCTTTAGATATCGGACGAAGTGTTTTAAGAATTAATCCATCCTCCAGAAAAGCATAATTGATCTTGATTTTACCAATATAACCGAGGTTGCTACGTCTCATTTTTCGGCCATTTGAAACATAGTTAACTGCTTTCGGTTCGAACATAAAAAACTTCAAGCCCTGCCCCTTGAAAATACTTTGATCATGGTAATCTTTTAATTCTGTTATCCCCCAGTTAGAACCATTCTTTTTTGCCTTGAAGGAAAGCAGATCAAACGGCTTGGCCAGAAAACTATCTATATCAACTGACTTTTTTATCCATTTTTCCTGGCCATGTTGCTGTTTTTCCGGCACACTCGATATCTTGGTATTCTTATCCGGAGAGGAACAAGAAGAAAACGCGATCAGTAGGGTAATTGAAACACAAATTTTAAATGCGGTCACGAGTTACGGGTAATAATAAGACGATTGGCTCTTCTCAAACTTAGTGAAAATGGTTGAGATTTGGGACGTTTACGGCAGAAACATCAAAACTTCTGATCTTCTCACTGACTTGGGAAATTCAACTGAAAGCACCGCCTTACTCCTTCACACTACGCACAGCATAGCCGTCACTGACAAACGTTTCCCAGTACTTGCTCACTTTTTTCGTTTTTGCGTTCAAGGCATAGGCGATCATATCGAAAGAGCCCGCAACTCGTGTGCTGCTCCACCAGGCACAAATACTTCCATTACCGGAAAAACCATCGTTGGTTGTAATCATAGCGAAACCGCGCGTTCCACTTGGCAAGGCATTAAAGCCACTGGAATTCGTTCCATTCCCGTCTTTTTTCCAGCCCTGTGTGCTTTTGAGTGAAGCACCTGCAACGCGTTTTCCTCCCAAGGTTTTGAAGAGCACTTCCCAGTCATCCGAACTGGGGATCTTCCAAGATCTGGGCGCTAAACCCCGAGGGTCGTTGATCGCGTAATAGTTGTACAATTTTCCGTAAGTGGAGTCGTTGCTGGCATCGTTGTTAAAGTAACACCACGCCGGTTCTTCTTTCGCCAATTTTGCTTTCCATTCTTCAACGGTTTTGGCTTCCGGGATCGAATCTCCATTTCGGAAGGTCACCACATTGAGGTTCTTCGTCATCCAAATTTGATCTCCGATCTTGACTTCCGCGTAAGTTTTTCCCGGAATTAATCGCGCTTTGATTGTCATCCAGGACGACAAGGCAACACCAGTAAACACAAACATTAAACCCAAGACATACTTCTGTTTATGCATCTTTTGAACGCTTTAAATTGTTATAACTTTACTAGAAGATTGAGAAGTATCCAAGGTCCCACGGCTGCGAGACAGGTTAATTCGTTTGAAGTCTGGTTGTCAAAGATATGGGATTATTCAGGATAAATTGCAAGATGTTGAGGTTGAATCTAAACTTTTCTTCACCTCAAATACTTCCCTTGGTTCAGGTACAAAACAAAGAAGAGTATGGAAGGTATGATGTATAAAAATTGGAGCATTCCAACCGGGATTCCGATTAGTGAAACGATGCAAAACACGGCAAAAACTGTAGTGATGATGATGTACAAACCGCAAGAGATCAGGTAGATCAACAAACCGGCTCTCTTGCCTGCGAGCATGATGATCGCTCCGGCGATAGAACCGAGACAGGATAAGAACTCGAGGATATACACCACGTTGATCAACACTTTTCCAAACTCGCTACGAGTATCGTTTGAGTCTAACAAGACGGTATAACTGATCAGTCCTTTCAGAAAAATGAACACACTACCCAGCAGCGTCAGAATACACAGGACCACCAAGGTGGATGAGGATTGTTTTTGTGGGGGTTGTTGGTGCATATTGAGGTTATACGTTTCTGCCAGGATTCAATATTCGACTTCTTTTCTCTAAAGTTAGTGCAAGAATACTAAGAATGAAATGAACTGTAACTGAAATAAACAGTAACAAAAATCCGAAACCAGTTTTAGAATCATAGTCATGATCTATGTAACCTTGATAGTGAATCGATAATCTGACTAACCATATCAAGAACAATATGAACACATTAAATACGATGAGTGCAATTTGTGATTTAAATTTCAATATGCACAGCATCGAGGCCAACATAAAAAAGAGAATTGGGTATGTAAAGGTGTAATCATAGCCATTATAAAATTTAGGGAGTGTCTTATCACCACAACATATATTTAGTTTTAATAAATATGGGTAGAATAAGCTAATCACTGCACATGTAAATGGCAAGATCATTAAACTAGTTAATATTCTTCTTTGTTTTTTGCTCATTTTATTGTTGCTGGTCGATTGAATGTCACATTTCCCAAATAAGACAAACTCACCTACCCCAATATAGCGTTTTGAAGGATCTTAGTTAGTTGGTTTCAGGTCTATCGCTATTAATCGAATTCAAAATCAGGTCCACTACTTTCTGGAAATAAACTTTTTTAGCTAGAAAACTTAACCAAATCAAAAGATTAGAAAATGCCAAGGTTGTAGCAATGACGACTGTTTTTTCTAAAACTCCGGAGGTTTCAATTGCCACTCCAAAGAACCTCAAATTTGAAGCAAAAAGGGGAACAATAATTAGTAACAAATTAATCACCACGATTAAGAATA
>CAYRMV010000247.1:0-3213 GCA_964425255.1 uncultured Flavobacteriales bacterium | reverse complement strand
TTGTATTTTATATTGCGCCCAAAGGTTTCTATGTCTTTTGGCAAGCTATATCTTTTTGATTTACAAATTCCTAACATAAATTCCTCGTCGAAGAAAAAGAAATAATAGATACTATCTTTAACTATAAGTTTTTCAAATCCAGCATTTTTTATTTCTTGATTCATGATTGTCTGATCGTTAATTTTTGTTTTATTAACTATTACATCTAATTGTTTCTTATGTTTTGTGTAAAATTCGTAAACCGTTTCTTCTGGGAATTTATTTTGTATAATCGGTCTTATAGATACAGCAATAAATAGTGTAAGTCCAAGAAAGCCGATAATTTGTTTTCTTATTAATGGTGTCATTAACACTAAAGAAGAAATGAGAAGAAACCACCAAGTGATTGTTTTCGTTGAAATGTAAGTCCACCTTGGTCCAAGAAACCCCATACCTGGGTTATATGGATGAATATATGTGTACTCAAGAATCAATAGCGATGTTAAACCTATTATTATCAAGAAATATATTATTCGTCGAGGTGTTGAATTTATGTTCATCACTTTGGGTTATGCGATTAATGCTAACGGTTTGCAAACAAGTGAACGGCCCACTTTTCTCAAGATCGTTTTACCGAAGATAAAATTTAATCTTTAAAAACTTTTCATTTCACCAAAGTATGATCTTGGGCTGGTGCTTTACTGCTGTTATCAGTAATATTCAACTTTAAAATTCCCAATAGATTTCCATCCATTTTTTGTTTTCACAAGCCTTTGGAAACTAATTTTTAATTCTTTGTCTTCGGATTTCGCAATGATTTGATAATTAGACATATACGCAACTTCGCCATCCTTCTTTACAGAGTATTTACAACTGATGTATTTGAGATTTTTATAATTACTATTATCAAATAATGTTTTATTTTGGTCCCTCAAGGAATTTATTCTTTCATTCTTAGTTGAAACAACTTTATCCTTATCTTCTTTATTTGGGAATTCAGTGTGTTCCATCAAATATTCGAAATCCTCTTCGTTTATTATTAATTCTTTAAATGAATTAAAGTCATTATTTCCGAAAGATTCAATAATTGATTTACCAAATTTTTCTGGGGTTTCACTTATCTTTCTACTCCCACAAGAAAATAGGATTAGTGCTATTAAACTTAAAGTTGTCATTTTTGTCATTTCATTACTGTTAACGGTTCTCCAAATAGGTAAATTCACCTTATCACCGCGAAGCAGCACCGAAGGTAAATGTAATCATTTTTGGCGCTTTTGTTTAGTTGGTGTTATGGGTTTTGATTTTTTTTAACTCACTCCAATCGAATAACTTTGGATATAAATCCATTTACCGTTTTCAAATTTGTACAAATTCGTACTTCCACTCCCTGCTAAATAATCACACTGAGTCCATTGATAGATAATACAATATTCAAAATTCGCACTGAAGATTGGTAATGAAAAGGAAGTCAAACAGTCTCCATATTTTTTTCTAAACCTCTCCCAACCACCTTTCCTTTTAAAAACTTTATTTATGTCTTTTTGAGGTAATATAGTAGCTCCAGATATTTTTCCTTGTTCCCATTTTATTTTTCCCAACTGTCGAAATTGTTTTCTAAAAAAATCTCGATCTGCATCATTGAACAAAGAATCTGACAAAATTGATAAGGTATCATCTATGAATATACCAAAACCCGAATAGTCTTTCAAATTGAATTTAATTGAATCATTTGTTAGTGTAGAGTTTATAAAACTATATACCTTTTCAATATTGATGATTTCTTTTTTTTGTCCATAAATGCTGCATGCCACTAAGATTATTAAGGTAAAGGTTGAGATGATCTTCATTTGATATTATTAATAATTTAATTTTTGTGTATACTGCATGGTTAGACCTAACGTTTTGTGGGCAGGTGCTCGCGTTATTGGCGTTTATTTGCTGTTAGCATACGTTTTTAATTTATACTTTCTATGTTTTCTTAACCAATTTTTTATGCTTTCCGGAACACATTCGTTTCGATGAAACAACCATTCTTGATTAGTCTCCTGACCATTTTGTTCAAAAGTTCTGATTGCATTTTGTGAAATAATTGCCTTGAATTCATACCTCTCGGCTTTTGTAAAACCGGGGAAATCGGTAACAATATATTCAACTAAAAGAGTGTCGTTTTTTATTGTGTAAAAACCAAATGGCCCATAGTAATAGTTTTTTTCACCAAACTTACATAACCAACGATCAAGAGAATCTATGTGTTCTGAATTAGAACCAAATTCAAAACTTCCGTCTTTAAAGAAATAAATTTCTTGTATTGCATTTGGCCAATTTCTATGAACAGTTGTGTCTGATTTAGTATAATAAAAGCCATTGGTAGAAAATGAGTTGTTGTTCGGATTATATCCTTCAACATAATATTCTAAACGGTCATAATGTATGATACAACTTTGCAATGTAAGAAGTAGGATTATTATTAATGTTGTCTTCATAATGTATGCTAAATACCTTATACCCGCACTTTCAAAACACATTTCATCCCAATCCGTCAAGATAGGCGCATGTTTTGCGTTTTTTTGTTGAGTCTTATTTTTTAAAATTTTCTTTTGTTCGTCCAATGTGGTACTTCATAACAAAACGAAGTTTTCGTCAATGGGGGAATTCTACAATCAACTCTTCGCTTTCACTCTCCGCTCTCACTCTGTCTTTCCCGCTTTCACTTATCGCTCTCCACGCTCATTCTCACTCTGTCTACCCCGCAGCTTCGCCCCTTCAGTCCCATTGAGAACATCCAAAATTCAAATTAAATCACTAAAATTCAAATTATTAAGCAGTAAATCGGCAAAGATTTAAAAACAGCGTAAAAATCGGATAACTAGTAATCTATTTGTCAAATATAAACGATTTTTTGAATGTACAAAATTTTGATTCAATGTTTGTTAAAATGGATATTACATAGATGGATTACTTCGTTAATCAATTCGAATCGACATTCAAGGAATAGTAAGCAGCGACCTTTCAGGTCTTTGTACTTTTTGTACCACACGCGTTCGTAAAAGATCGATTCGTATCTGGATTTTCCATTTTCCGAAATAGAAACAATGAAAACGATTGCCAAAACGAAAAAAGGCAGGTGTTCCTCATCGCATTTGCTTTGATTCTCACTCTGCCTTTGTGATCCCGTTTGAATCACCACTGGCGTTTCTTGTTTCATTTGGTTTCATCTTGTTTCTTAATATAATA
>CAYRMV010000246.1:0-3265 GCA_964425255.1 uncultured Flavobacteriales bacterium | reverse complement strand
TCTACGATATTTTAATCAAGTTCTAATTAATAAGTTTGTTGATTATCATCAAACAAAGAAATATTACAATGGAAAATATGCAATATGTTAAGAATTTATTGGACTATCTTGAACAATTTATTATATATCGAATCAATATTGAAATTAAAGGGGAAACTTCAGCGCATCCTTCAATGTACGATTCAGAACAGCCCGACAATGTAAAAACATTTTTTCAGGATTCTTCGTTAAATGAATGTGATTTATTGGGTTTGGGATTGGGTCTTTTCCCGCACATTCTTCCTCAGTTTTTTGTTGATATTTTATCTCAATTGGTTGAAAATGAAAAGGAATATCATGAGCTAGGTGGGGTGATAGCTAAGCAACACAAGGGGTTTTTACCAACAGTTGAGACTTTGATTTATCTTTTAGCAGGTAAGAACCTTGAAAAACGAACATATTACTACGATTATATTGTTCACCACTCTCCGCTTTTTGCGAATCATATTTTGCGAATTGACCCCCCGCAGGAGTATGAACCTCGCTGGAGCGGTCGGCTGGTTTTGGACGAGGAGTTTGTCGAGTCGTTGTTGTTAGGGAAATACATCCTCCCCGATTTGAGCAGTAATTTCCCCGCACAATTGATTCAAACACCTCTTGATTGGGACAATTTGATTCTGCAACAAAAGTCGAAAAACAACATCGAAGAGATCAAAGCTTGGTTAAAATACGAGAAACTCCTTATGGAAAAATGGGGGTTAAAAACCAAGGTAAAGCCTGGTTTACGCGTCTTGTTTCATGGAAGTCCAGGAACAGGAAAAACCCTAACGGCGACCCTTCTAGGGAAATATACGGAAAGACATGTTTACCGCATCGACCTGTCGATGATTGTATCTAAATACATTGGTGAGACGGAAAAAAACCTTTCCAAACTATTTGACAAAGCAGCAAACAAAAACTGGATTTTATTCTTCGACGAAGCTGATGCCATTTTCGGAAAGCGTACGAATGTGCAAAACGCACATGATAAATATGCCAATCAAGAGGTTTCATACCTACTTCAGCGGATCGAATCACATCCCGGAATTGTGATTTTGGCAACCAATCAAAAAGGGAACATGGACACCGCCTTTGTTCGCCGTTTTCAATTCATCATCGAATTTGAAGTACCCGGTGAGGAGGAGCGTTTGCTCTTGTGGAAAGACAATATTCCAAAAGGAGTTGTGCTAGATTCAGCTATTTCGTTGAACAAAATCTCGAAGCAATATGAGATAACAGGTGCTAACATTGTCAACATCATCCAGCATAGTTGCTTGAAAGCCGCGTGTGACGACACCAATGTGATTTCTCAGGAACACCTTCTGGCTGCCATCCGTCGTGAGTTTCAGAAGGAAGGAAAATTAATGTAGAACAAAAATATCTGGTATGGAACATATTACAGCCATTCCCGTGTCAATGACTCCTTCGTCATTCGATGCGAAGAACGAAGAAAAAAATGGGATAGGGAAACAATTGGAAACCAAGAGCTCCTTATTTCCCGCAGCGCAATTAAGCACCCGAATTCGATGTATGCTGGAAGATCAAGTTCCAGATAAACTTGCTTTTTCGATGAACTCTGATTCTAGATATGAGCAATTTTTACGCGAATATGAACTTTCTGATTCCGATTCGCTGTTTGTTTCACTCGCTCTTGCGGCCTCTTTTTCACCCGAGATCTTGGGAGAATTGATTCAAGCTTCTCTCGATAAATCATGGACTTCCTATACGGGTGGTTTTCTGCTGAAAGGATCATCTGTTTTTTGCCCAACAGTAAGAACGGCTATTTTTTTACTGGCGGGAAAGGACTTAGAAAAAAGAGCCCTTTACACAACGATGTACCACCCCAAACATCCGCTTTTCGTTTCCGGGATTATTCGAGCGGAAGCTCCCGCTCCTTCTGCCGTATTTTTAGATTATCAAATCATTTTCAACGACCCATTTCTGGGGACAATTTTGCAAGGGGAAACACCTACCCTAGACAGAGAACATGCTTTTCCAGTTAAACGAAGTAACTCCTCGCACGTGCTTTCGGACGTAATATTGAAAGACGATACGTACGTTGCTTTGAGCAAACTGCAAAAATTTGCAGCGAACATGAAAAAATTATGGGAAATCAATACTGCTTCCAAAGTTCGAAACAATTTTATCAGCATTTTTAGTGGCGACCCAGGAACAGGGAAAAGTCATGCAGCTGAGGCAATTGGAAATGAACTGGGACTTCCTGTTTACAAAGTAAATTTTGCACAAATGGTCAGCAAATACATTGGAGAAACTGAAAAAAACCTCGAAAAAGTATTTGATCGTTTTGACAAACAAAACTGTATTCTATTCTTCGATGAAGCAGAATCTATTTTCAGCAAGCGATCGGAGGTGAAAGATTCCCACGATCAACATGCCAACAACCTGCAATCCTATTTGCTCCAAAAAGTGGAGGAATTTAGCGGAATCATTATCCTAGCAACCAATGTTCACAACCTAACCCAGTATTTTGATAAAGCTTTTCAACGGAGATTCCGTCTCTTGGTCGAATTTGAATTTCCAGACTATCCGGAACGAAAAAAACTATGGGACAGGTCGCTCTTTCCTCCGTTTACCTTCGAAGCTGGTCTGACAGAGCAATTGAGCAAAAATTATCAACTATCGGGCGGAAGTATCTACAATGTTGTTTCCGACGCGGTCATTGAAGCTTTGCATCGAGAAACGCATCACATTGGTTTTGAATTATTGGAAACAGCACTGAAAGATGAATTCAAGAAAACGGGACGAAAATACGAAATCTGTACCGACGAGATGGTGATTGTGAACCCAGTTAGACGTTTCGGTCCGGGGTACGAACAACGACGTAATTTTTAATCTTTCTTCACGCATCATGGCGGGATACGGACAGCGAACAGCAAGCTACGAAAACCCATTTTCCGATTGGGACGAAGATGGGTATGAAAATGCGTTTGAAAAGGACGCAAATAAGATCAACTCCGATCCACCATCAGAAATAGGAAGTGTGAGTGGAAAAATGCAGATTGAAGTTGTGTTTTCTGAAGATATTAGTTATGGAGATCCTGATGGCATTGCATTAAGTATTTTATTTGGTACCATATTAAACTTAGACCCTACAAATTACCGTGTTAGTAGAATTCTAGGAGCTGGTTTTTATTGGACTGCCAATTTTCAGAAAGCAATGGAAGGCGAATCGAGGCTGTCTCAAAATATTGAGCGGCCTCTTTTTTTTGTTTTCAAGTATTATGAT
>CAYRMV010000245.1:0-3269 GCA_964425255.1 uncultured Flavobacteriales bacterium | reverse complement strand
AGGTGCCTTCATTTTTCCATTAAAATTCTTCATTTCGCAATATATAAAATCAGACTCAAGTGAGTTATCGTCATAATCTGAAAAAAACTCAAAAACGTCTGAGAAATAAAAACGTATTTTCGGAAATGCGATTTCTAAATAATCTATAAACTCAGAATGTGTATTGAATGAATTATTAACAATACCTTGTTGTATATGATGATACAGTTCCCCTTTTTGATTTTTATTAAACTCATCCTTGCCTGCAAACTCTAAAACTAAATCAGTTAAATATTGGGCCTTTTTAAATTTAAGAAAATTGAGCTTGCCTCTCAAAGAAGATCCGCCATGGTAATTGCATAGCTTTAAGTAACTCTCACCTTTGTCTAAAACAATAACTTTATTTTTTTTACCAATATAATAATCTACTATATGTTGGACTAGTAGTGACTTACCTGATCCTGTGGGACCTGCGACGAAGCTATTTTTATTGTCAAACGATCTATGCTTAATATCATAAAACAATTCGTCTCCGTCGTTTGAAAATAATTTAAATCCCTCATTTAGCAACTGGTGTTTTGTTAGGGGTAAAAGTGAAACTAAGAAAGATGTATCTACTACAAGAGCACCATTTGTATAAAAATGACATTTCTGGCCTGGAAAGTTTCCTGCAAAAACCCTCATTAAATTAATTGATTCAATGTATGTTTTATGAGTTAGGAGTCTATTTAGTGTGTTATCGGTTATTTCGTTAAGCTCGCTGAGGGAGTCTGCTTCTAAAATTAACCATGCCTCTGTCCTAAAAAGAGTTTCCTCGCCTCTACTTATCTTACTGGCCATATCCTCCATGGTTTCAAGTGCATTTACTGCTTTATTTGTCTCGACCTTCGATTTACTGCTAGAGAGTTTTCCTTCATAGCTCTTTCCTTGATATTCTAACAAAACTGTTTGTTCTGTTCCTGACATTTTGGAAAAATTTAATATAAAATCGTGACCTAGATCAGCTAGGTGATTTTCATAAATTTCATTCGGATAGTCCTTTAGGTGAATATATTTAAAGTAACGATTATTAAAATTAACATAATCATCGGCGAGTTTAATATCACTAAATAAATTACCACAGGGTAACAGTGTTTCGAGCGGATTAATTAATTCTTCGAGTTTAATAGAGGGAAAGGTGATGTTTTTATTGTTTGTAGATAGATACGAAACACCTTTAATATTGTAAATTCTATAATAGTCCTTGTGGGATAATGATTGAAGATGGGACTTAAGTGTACTTAGATAACCTAAAAGATCTTGCTCGTCGATTTGCTCGAAGTCGAGCGGAATAAATTTAAAAAAATAAATTAATTCACCGTTTTTATTCACGAGAATATTGTCATTTGAACTAATTATTGGAAATTCCATCTTGTTTGCCTTTTTTAATATTACTAAAAAGATCGAACCACAATAATTTTTTCTTATTCCTTATTGTGCTCTCAATAAGATCACTATTATGATTTCTATTGATATATTTCCTACCGCCCATAAGAAAAATTATAAAAACAGTTGTCGCCATTGGTGAAAAGCTAGCCAATGACGACAAAAACATTGTCGAGAAAATAATTAATAAATCGGGAATAGAGAAAAGTGAATAAAACTTGGCGCTTCTACTCAGTTCCTTGGGATTTAAAGTTCTTATTCTTCTCATTAGTTAAAAAAACCACCGATAGTAGTAATTAGTGATGGAATAAAACCAATTGCGGCACCTGAAAACAATGCAAATGAAATTTTTTGTGAGCCACCTTCTGGATTCCATGCCATATATACTGCCCCTGCGACGCCAAACAGCGCTGCCAGGGCTAACCCTACTTCTTGAACATATTCCAGCGTGGATTTTACTCCACCTTCAAGGCTTGCAAATGATGATTGTGAAGCAATTAATAAAATAATTGGAAATAAAATTTTAATCGTGGCTTTCATAGAGACCTCCTCTTTTTTTCTACATTTCTTTGTAGTTAGTTTTTATTCGCTTTAAAACACCTGAAACTAGATATTCTTTTTCACCAGTAATGCTTTTAGTTCTATGAACTTCTTCAATAGAGGTATCGCAACCGTCCCTCCATCCGACTGAAAGATTAAATCGCTCAATTGTTTTTTCTTTATAAATCGTAAGAATACCTTCGTTTATTATCTTTGGTTCTAACTTAAGGATTAATTGCAGTTTTCCTTTATGGTCGTAATAAAAATCTTCAGGATCATCCATAAAGGTTTGAATTGGATAAAACTCTTCTTGTGATTTAATTTTTATATCTCTCAGGTTGAGTTTAGTACCTGTCACGCTATTTACTCTCGTTAGAACTGAGTAATTGTAAAAACACGTAAAGGTTTTTTCTCTACATGGCTCAGGACGCGATTCTCCCCCAGGAATACGAATATTTGAAGAATCTTCTATGTCAGGAAAAATAGTGCAAACATAAGTCTTGTAGGATTTGTTTCCTTGTTGAATAGATGAATTGTCATCATGAATCGATGTTTCAAAAAACTCAAACATTACTTCGTCGTTATTATTTACATTATCAATGTTAATTGTTTCTCTGTTTAGAAACTCGATAGGTTTATCAGAATTATTTTTTTTGAGATTGTCCAAAAACTCCCCTACCGAGGAATAACTTACAATCGTTACAGTTTTGGTTAGCGGAATAGTTTTGATTGTTCTTTCTGGTGCTATAATTCGCCAATTACCGTTATCTAAATTTTGCGCTGATAGAATGTCGATGTTGATCGGGAAAACCATCGTACTACCGTAATTGTCGATACTGGTAATATTTAACGATGAATCGTATCTTATGTCTTTGTGATAATCGCCAAGGATATTTTCTAATGATCTTTTATAGGGAGTTATGATCCTTCTATAAGTGCTACCTGTTTTTAATAAAACATACGCATTGCTTGCTGATATTGTGTCCTTTAAATTTTTATACGAATATGTTTTGTTATGCCTAGTAACAGTGAAGTCATTAAACATAATTGCAAGTGATTGCCTTCTTGATAATATTTCTTCCATTTTAGATCCGCTAATTGCGTTCAGTGCAGTTTTGAAAATTCTTCCATCCTTGAACGTGTCCAAATCGCCAAAATTTTCTAAAATTGCAGGTGTTCCATTGGGGTTATAGAGCTCTGGAAAATAAAACAATTCACTAAATTTACTTTCGTCTGAAATCGTACCTACTGAAAAAGTGATTTTATCTAGTTTTGTGACAGCGTTTAGACCGCTTCCCTCTAGCTGAAAAGAAAGGTAAACGTAG
>CAYRMV010000244.1:0-3273 GCA_964425255.1 uncultured Flavobacteriales bacterium | reverse complement strand
TAAAATCGAAATTTTTCACAAAAAAAGAGGCTGCCTTTTTGAGACAACCTCTTTTATCTTCGCTAACTGTGGCCTTTGGTGAAGAAGGTTTTTCATACGTCGAAAAGCTTACTAATCCATTGATGAATCAACCCGATGTTTTTTCAATAATCGAACGAAATAGTTTGGTAAGACTTGCAGAACTATATGGTAAAATGACTATTTCGGATGTAGTTATCTTTAACGAATGGATTGATAAAAACTACCCTAAAATAGAGGGTGTCAAAATTGGATCAATTACCCGCCAAACGTTACAAGATCACGAAAAAAGGATAAACGAATTTTTCAATTCTAAGTTATCGATTATTACCGAAAACAATTGGTTAGAAGGTTTTACATCGATTGAAGCGGGGAAAGCTAGTCGCATTGCAAAACTAGAATACCTCAAAGGAAGATTAAACGGAATCCCCAAAGAGTTGTTAGACGAACTATTGGGTGAAACAGGTGCAAAGATAGGGGAAACTGCTTGGGGTCTACTAAAAGGAAGCGTTTTAAACCCTGATAATCCAGTACTTGGTAGCTTTCAAGAAGTTGCTCAAGATAAATTTGAAAAGTTGAAAAAAGTTGATACTAAATTCAATCAAATCGGCTTCGAAATCAGTGAAATATTTGAATTTATAGAACTTTTTAAGGAAATTGCAATTGGAGAAGCTTTTGTGATGCTTTCAACTAGTAAAAAAATATTACTAGAAGAACAAATAAGATACTCTCAACAAGAAGGCGTAAATAAATTGTATCAATTTATTACCAAAAACTACAAACCTGATTTTTGGAAGGCAAACCTACTACGTGCAGAAGCTGCCATTAGACTTATTCGAAATGTCAATCGTTCTAATTTTTTCGCTAACCAACTTACCCCGTTAGCTTTACAAATTCAAAACAATCTAGACAATCCGAAAATGGTTGCTGGAATAATTTCTGTAGTTCAACCCAAAGAACTTATTATATCACTCGCTTTATTACTGAAACTAAAGGAACTTTGGGAAAAACCAGTTGCTGACCATATAGCAGATGCAGTTGATCCAAAGTTAATTCTTATGGGGGATTTTGAAAAGGACAAATACGAACGACAAGTATATAACAGCCATCCAAACTTTAGGACTGCAGATGAAATGGATGCAAAAACAATTAGTTCGATTCATAAAGAAGGAGCTGAATCGTTTCCTATTCTTTCCGATATCTCATTCGATTTCCGTAGGTTATTTGTATATGGAAAAAAGAACTTTGGAATTCACTTACGAAAAGAACTAAAACAGAAAATAGAAAACAATCAAACTGTTACCAATGAACTCAGACAAAATCCATCGACAATTTGGAAGCTCGAATTGTTACTTGACAAAGTTTGTAACGACTATGGTATAAGCCTAGATAGTCCTGCTGGTAGCGTGATTGCAGATTACCAAAAAGATAAAGCTGACGAAGAATTCTGGGAAAGTATTGGCATGACTGCTTTGGGTATAGGACTAGGCATCGCAGGATTCTTTACCGCTGGCGCTACTTGGGTTGGTTTGGGATTAATGGTTGCAGGAATTGCTGTGAGTTCTTACGATATTTATCAGGCAATTGATGAATATCAGTTTAGAGATGCCGCTAAAGATACTTCGTTGGACGATTTATTGGAACTGAGCAAACAAGAGCCTTCGATCTTTGCTGTAATTCTTAGTGTAATAGGTCTTGCGATTGATGGTGCTGCCCTTTTAAAAGCGTTGCGTGTTTTCAAAAGCGTTCCCAATAATGTACCCGCTTCTCAAATGATCGAAGGATTCGACATTAAAGCTCTGAGAAAATTAAACCATGCATTAAATGAACTATCCAAAAAATCGGCTAGTAGTGAACAGGTCAGATTGGCTACTAAAAAAATCTACGAAACAATTGGAAAAGGAAGATTAAAAGGTAATCCCGATTTTGAAACCTTCTTCCGAAATGTAGAAGAAGTGCTTCAAAAGAACAAAGTTTATTCCTCGTACGATACTGAACTTATGGTTATTTTCAAACATGCAAAAATCGATGATGTTTTAGCAAAAAATTTATTGGAAGGACTTCCTGGGTTAGGATTAAAACAAATTTATGAGTTGGATCCTATTGCGGCAAAACGAATCATTGAAGCATTTGCAAAAAACCCAAAAGCACTTTATCAATTCACCGTAGAAGCAGCGCTTGACAAATCGTTTACCTCATCCCTCATTCAACTGAGTTCAAAAATACGTTCGCAGGTGCTATTTGAAAAAACCTTATCTTACTTGTCGAATAACCGACGAACAGGTCTTCCTTCGTTGGCGGAAACACTACGACATCTTGATCTAGGGAATGTCGTTGACGAAAAACTAATCACCGAGGTCATTACCAATCCGAAGCTGCGTGTCACGCTTCGCAACATGGACGACCCAAAGGAATTGAATGCTCTTTGGAAGCAATTTTCGGATAAAAAAACGCAATCTACTTTTTCTGAGTTTGCTCAATCAAAAGTGCAATTTCGCCAAAACCAACTTATTAGTTCTCGCTATGCCAATTTTACCGAACTATCCATCCGCCAAAAAAACCTGACCCTGATTGGTGATACCGAACCTCATTTGGCTGAGTTGCTGAAAAATGGTAAATTGCTTCCCGATAACCCTCAACTCAAAGAAGCATTGGAAGCACTATTGGAAAAAGAACTGATTGGTAATACAACGGCGTTAGGACCTGCACGTGGGAAGGTGATTGCTGAATTGAACAAGGTGATTGGCTCCCAAATCCGGAATGTGGATGAATTCAAAGAAGTAATGAAACTCATCGAACAGCCAGCATCACGGGGAAGTATTGGGGAGTATTATGTACTTACCAAAAATTACTTTCAGTCAGGAGGAAGTCAAATTATTAAACCTCGAATCATCGTTGAAGGTTTTGAAGGCTTTGATATCCGTAAATTTATCGAACCGGATCAAATACGTCTTAATCCTAATCGAACACTTGATGTAAAAGTAGGATATCGAGAGACAGATATCGATGCTGAACAACTCGATTTATACTATAAATTGGTGAGTCAAAGCGCGACGGATGAAGCCATTCAAACTACATTGAAACAAATCGGTGTTCCAAATGGAAAATTAACGGGGCATGATTATTTATTTCTTCCTGGAGCAGATGGAGATGCTTTAAGCGCTGCTAAGAGGGCGTATGAAATTATTTTATTTAATAGATCTTAGTACATGACAAAAAATTAAGCACCTGAAAATCAGTAAAATAAATCAGTTT
>CAYRMV010000243.1:0-3278 GCA_964425255.1 uncultured Flavobacteriales bacterium | reverse complement strand
CATTCTTTCTCACTTTATTCAAAATTAATATTTTGCAAACATAGGAGTTCGATTATAAATTTTGTTCAGAACGTCAGTAAATGCTCCTATTTTAGTAAAAACAATGAAGGAATAACGGGTTATTTCAAATTGTTTTTGCGACAAAGAGGAGTTTTTAATGGCGAGTGTTTTATGTGCTGTTCATTTTAAAAGAAATATTCATCGTTAAATTTACTCGAAATAGCTTGCTATTCCTCACAAATTCGCCTTGTCTATTACTTTTAAAATTGAATTCTGATTCTAAATTTAGAATCGAATTCAGGTTAAAATACAAAAAGCGATTGCTCCAATTTGGGTCAATCGCTTTTTTATTGTTCCAACTTTTATGTTAGAATTTATAGGATAATCCTGCGGAGAGAACCGGACCGCCAATCCCAATTTCAGCATGAAAACCCAAATCATGAAAGAAAGTATACCGTATTCCAGAAAAAGCTCTAACCGAAAAAGGCAAGGAAATCGCTAGAGGTAAATCCGATTTACTTCGACGTTCGCCGTCAATGTATAAATTTCGGTACTTCGTGTTGCTTCCGATTCCTCCTCCAATATACACATCCAAATCGGGATTATTGATCGGAAACTGATACGCAAAACGTGTTTGTACCCGCAAACGATTCACCACATAATCTGCTTGTGCTTGTTGACCATTCACTGCAAAAGTAACTGTTCCTTCCGAGCGTTGTTGGTTGTAATACAAATCGACTCCTACACTCCAATTTTCACGAAATAAGTATTCAAAACGAGCTCCCAAAGGCCCAAATGAACTTTTTTGTTTCAAATAAAACGCATCATTATTTACATTGTTTATTGTCATCGATGTTTGAAAAAGATTCGAAGGAGCAAGCGTATAACTCAAATCAACACGGAATTTTTTCTCTTTCACTTCCGTATCTGTTACATCTAGATCATTTTGCGCAACTAAAAAACAAGGCAATACAATCCCTAGCACCAGTACACTGGTTTTCATTAACTTATTCATATTTTCTCTGATTTATTTTGTTTCTACATCCATAACAGTTTGCCCAATAAAAACCTTGGGTTTGAAATCAAAAAAAAGAGAAATAAAAAACAATTATTAAGTTAAAAACCTGAATTACTGAAAGATAAAAAACAATTATTCTTCAATTTCAACACAAGATTCCTGGTATAAATTCAGATAGTTCATGATTTCGCTCACCGCTTGTTCAGAAAAAATACACGTGGAATAGGTTTGAACTTCGATCAAATCATGGGCAATTGTGTATACACTACACCAATCTACATCAAAAACTATCTGAGATCCGATCAAACCCAAATTGACTCCGTAAGCCATGTTACCTGTGTCTCGATTATAAGCATAAAAAGCGCCACGCAATGCTTTCATCGGCTGAAAATAATTTCCCATTGCTTGCAAATAAGACCAGCACATCAAATCATCAGTTGTTAGTTTACGTGACTGATCGGTTTCTTCGGGAGAATCACTTTCAGGCTGTGATCGCAAAAAATCAAAAACTTCCGCTTTCAATCCTTTTCGCTTTTTGAGTAAAAACGATTCAAAAGTGTGAACCAAGGTTGTATCTCCCCAACTCAATCCGTTCAAAACAGCTAATTTGTGATCCGAAGGTGCATCCGAAGATAAGTAAGCAAACACTTTTTTATCAAGTCCTTTATTGATCGCATAATCAACTTCTGGAATATGTTTGTATGCTAAATGAAACAAAGTTGATGTTAACGGAGAATCTGCCAACAGAGGAGAACTAAATCCCAAAGCAAATAGGATTGTAACAAAAAATAAACGCATCTTTTTCAATTTATAGTGATATTCAAAATTACACATTTGAAATTTCGAATCACTACGTAAATTGACGTATTTTTGTTTAAAACATTAAAAATGGCATACTTTACATCCGAATACTTGAATTTTTTCATGGAATTGGCACCAAACAATAACAAAGATTGGTTTGATGCGAACCGCAAACGCTACGAACTACATGTCAAAACTCCTTTTCAAGCATTTGTTAAACAGTTAATTACTCGTTTTCAAGCAATCGATCCTGCATTTGATGGGCTTGAACCCAAAGATTGTATTTTCCGAATCAACCGTGATATTCGCTTTGCGAAAGACAAAAGTCCCTACAAATTGATGATGTCAGCCGTAATTTCTCCCAACGGAAAAAAAGACAAATCAATCAATGGCGTTTATTTCGAATTGACCCCCGAACATCTTCGTGTTTATGGTGGGATTTACGAAATCGAGAAAGAGGAATTGTATGCCGCTCGGGAAGCAATTGCCAATGATTTAGCCGGTTTTGAAGCTGCAATTTCACATCCCGAATTTGTGAAAGTATATGGTGAAATTCTTGGGGAAAAGAACAAAGCTTTACCGAAAGAATTCAAAGCAGCAGCAGAAAAACAACCCTTGATTTTCAACAAACAATGGTACTTTTTTACCGAATTTCCACCTGAAACCATTTTAGACGATCGCTTGGATGGAATCATTCTTTCGTGCTACGAAGCAGGTAGACCTGTGGAAGAATTTTTTCAGAAAAGAATTGGCTCCGTAGGAAAATTATAAATAAAGTATGTAATTTTGCCGCATCTCATAGGGGTGCTTTTGTTTGCAAAGGCTGAGATTATACCCATTGACCTGAACAGGATAATGCCTGCGTAGGGAGTGATGATACTTGAAAACTGTGTTTGACGTCGCACCGATTTTCAAGTAAAAAATGATTATGTTAATTCAAAAGAATTAGCCCCTGATTCTTGTAAACGTTTGTAAAAATGAAAACAAGAATGCTTAAAAAAACGTGGTTGCTTTTCACCTTTTTCCCACTAGCAATGCACGCGCAAAATCAACTCTCGGGAACAATCCAAAGTACATCTGGCGAAGCAATTAGCGGAGCTCGTATTCAAATCGAAGAAACCTATCAAGGTGCTTTTTCCAAAGAAGATGGAACGTACTCTATCCAAAACATTCGTGGAAAATCCATTGTCGTTCACGTGAAAATGATAGGATATGAACCCATTCGCCAAACCGTCCTACTCGATCAAGAAAAAACAGTTTTGAATGTCCAATTGACGGTCTCTCCACTATTGATGGAGGAAATGCAAGTAGTGGCAACCCGCGCCAATGAAAAAACTCCGACCACCTATTCAATGGTCACCAATGAACAACTAAAACAAAACAACTATGGTCAAGATGTTCCGTATTTGTTGGAAGGAACCCCTGGAACACCGGCTCAAAACCATCATCACTGCGCAGG
>CAYRMV010000242.1:0-3312 GCA_964425255.1 uncultured Flavobacteriales bacterium | reverse complement strand
GATAATGATGTATTCCGACTTTAACGAGTCATAAATGTCACGGTTAATTTTTGAGAGATAAACCGCTCCAAACGTCCCAAGCACCATCACCATTTTCATCAATGTTGAAAGTTGATCAATTGTCAGTGAGTTCGTGAAAATCGTTAACGGCTGAGCTTTAAGATTTACAATCAAAGCTACAAACGTTGCCGCTAATCCAATGTAGGTGGTGATGTAAAAGTAAGGTCTATTTCTTTCGCTATCTTTATAAGTAGCTTCAAGAAAAATAAGCCCTACCATCAACACTACAAGGAGCATCTCTGGGATATAATGACCAATATTTGCTAAATAGGTTAAATGCATTTTTTATCCTAATTTTTTACTTAAAATGTCGCCAATAATGAAACTAATTGTCCCACTGATGCTTTCATCATGTTTAATAATGGAGACGGGTAAACACCAAAGAAGATAACTGCAATCACAAGTGGAGTCATATAAAGGATCTCAAGCTTTGTTACATCGTTATATTCTTTAATTGATGGGTTAACTTCTCCAAAGAACATTCTTTTGAACATCCAAAGAAGGTAAGCCGCACCAATTAATAAACCGATTAATGCTAATACAGTAATTGTTGTGAACTGTTGGTAGATACCTAAGAAGATTAATGCTTCAGAGATAAATCCAGCTAATCCTGGTAATCCCATTGCTGCAAACATACCGATAATAAAGATGATCGAGTAGATTGGCATTTGAGTATAAAGACCGCCGTAACCTTTTGATCCATCTGGACGAACGATCCATCTGTGGTGAGATCTTTCGTATAGAATACCGATCAAAAAGAACATCATTGCTGCTGAAGTTCCGTGGTTGAACATCTGAAGAACAGCTCCGTTCATACCTTGGACTGTCATTGCAGCAAAACCTACCATAACAAATCCCATGTGTGAGATTGAAGAGTAAGCAATAAGTTTTTTAACGTCTGTTTGCGCCATTGCACAAAGAGCTCCGTAGATAATGTTTACTAGACCAAGCCAAGCAATCATTTCTGCGAAATATTTAGATGCTTCAGGGAAAATTGGGAAAGCGATTCTTAAGAAACCGTATGTACCCATCTTTAACAGAACTCCGGCCAGGATTACTGAAATCGCTGTAGGAGCTTGAACGTGTGCATGTGGAAGCCAAGTATGGAAAGGGAAAACTGGAACCTTAATGGCAAACCCGATGAACAAGAAGATGAAGAATAGTTTTGAGAATGAGAATGTATTTCCAAACATGCTCACTGATAATTCACCAAACTTACCACCTTGTAGGGCTAAGATATTGAATGAATCAACACCAGCTCCTGATGCGTAGTATAGAGCTACCATACCAACTAACATGAGGATTGATCCGAAGAATGTATAAAGGAAGAACTTAACAGCTGCGTATTCTTTGTTTTCTCCACCCCAAATACCGATAAGGAAGAACATTGGAATAAGCATAACTTCCCAGTAAACATAGAAAAGGAAGAAGTCCATCGCTAAGAAAACTCCAAATACAGTACTTTGTAAAAGAAGTAATAGAGCGAAGTATCCTTTAATATACTTATAGATCTGAGTCCATGAGCTTAAAATACATAGAACAAATAATGCTCCAGTTAAAAGCAACATCGGAAGCGAAATACCATCTACAGCCAACGAATAGAAAATGTTGAACTGTGGAATCCAAGCAACCTTAATATTGAAGGCTTCTTGCATACCCGCTTGTGTTAGATCGAATTTCATATAAAGCACTAATGTAAGTACAAATGAAATGATCGTGTTAATAAGCGCCCAAATCTTAATTCCTGTTTCGTTCTTTTTTGGAAAAAGAAGTACTCCAATCGCTCCGATAATAGGCATCCATAAAATCCAGTTTAACAAATTTGAACCGTGCACCGGCCGTCTCCCTTCTTAAAGTGAATATCTAAAAACTATACTGTTAAAGTCCATACATATGAGGCAAGAACCACAATCAAAATAATAAAGTATAATTGTACTTTTCCTGATTGTACTGTTCTTAACACAACGTTCATCAATCGTACACTTGCCCCAGTTCCGTCTACCATTCCTGAGTCAACAACGTTGTCGTCAAACCAACGGGCCATTTTATAAGCAACGCGGTTTACTTTTTCCCAACCATCGATCGCAAAACGATCATATACGCCCATATCTAACCAAGATAAAAAGTTGTTGAATGGCAACATAACACCTTGGATTAATTTGTTAATATACAGGTGGTCAAAATAATATTTATTATGAAGCGCTTTCGTCCATCCAGAGAATGTTGATGTCCATGTCGCTGGATTAAGAGTTTTCTTAATGTACATTAAGTAAGCGATAAAGATACCTAAGAACGCGATGACGATCGACATTCCCGCACCGATTTTGTGAGCTACGTGAACGTGGTGCGCATCTTCTTCTGATAAACCATAGTTAGGGTCGTATGCAGATTTAGTGAAACCATCTTTTACGCGTGTATCTTCAAAACCAAATTCTTCTTTTTTATAGTCTTTGAAGTGAGCAAGTTTTGTCGCTTCTGGTTTTTGGATTAAAGTTTGGAACCATTCGTATTTATCACCGAATAGTTTTACTTCACCTTGGCCAGTTAAAGATCCAGAGTAAAATACACCAAGTGTAAATACCGCTAAGATTAAAAGAGGAACGTTAGCATTCCAGCTAATATGTTCTTCATGAGCGTGATCATAAATATGATGATCACGTGGTTCACCAAAGAAAGTTAAAAACAACATTCTAAACATATAGAACGCTGTTAAAAGAGCACCACCAAATCCTAAGATCGCAACAGGGATATAAACCGGTGAGTGCATTGCCATATAAAGAGCGTCACCTAAGATTCTATCTTTAGATACAAATCCTGAGAAAAACGGTACTCCGGCAATAGCGAAACAACATAAAAGCATAGCAAAGAATGTGTATGGAAGTTTTTTACGAAGACCACCCATCTTTGGCATTTGTTGTTCGTGGAT
The DNA here is from genome assembly GCA_964425255.1 of uncultured Flavobacteriales bacterium. Taxonomy (GTDB): domain Bacteria; phylum Bacteroidota; class Bacteroidia; order Flavobacteriales_D; family Crocinitomicaceae; genus CAYRMV01. Next base: position 326 of record CAYRMV010000242.1, on the reverse strand, counting down.
TGAGTGAATAACTGATCCAGCTGACAAGAACAGACATGCTTTAAAAACTGCGTGAGTAATTAAGTGCATGAATGAAGCATTATAGTTACCAACACCAATTCCGATTACCATGTAACCTAATTGTGAAATTGTTGAGAATGCTAAAACCGCTTTGATATCTGTTTGAACAAGCGCGATTGTTGCTGCACCAAAAGCTGTAATTGCTCCGACGTAGGCAATCAATGTTGTTAAATGACCAATTTCCATTAATGGATACATTCTTAATGAAAGATAAACTCCGGCTGCAACCATTGTTGCTGCGTGGATTAGAGCCGAACATGGAGTTG
>CAYRMV010000241.1:0-3335 GCA_964425255.1 uncultured Flavobacteriales bacterium | reverse complement strand
CTCGTAATACCTGAAGGATATGAAGTTTGTGAGTAAATATACTTGGTTGATTGTTTTATTACTTGCTTTCCCCGTTTTTGGACAGAAAAGCAGTGATAAATTGCGCAAAGAACAAGAACGTTTGGAGCGAAATATCAATAACACCAAAATGTTGTTGGACAAAACAAAAGCGAGCTCCGAAGCAACACTCAATGAACTCAAAATAATTGAAAACCAAGTCAAATTTCGAGAAGAATTACTCAATAATTTTGACAACCAAATCCGCGGAGCCGAACTAAAAATTGAAGAAAAAGATCAACAAATCAAACAATTAACCGAAAAACTTGCTCGTTTAAAAGAACAATATCGAAAATTAATCATCTATGCTTACAAACACCGAAGTAAACAAGCAAAATGGATGTTTATTTTCTCGGCTGATTCCTATTTTGAAGCAATCAAACGCAACTTGTATTTACAGAAAATTGCAGAAATGCAACAAAAACAAAAACGATTAATCCTTCAACATCAAGGGCTTATATCAAGTGAAATTCAACAACTTGAAGGAGAAAAAAATAGAAAAAAACGAGTTGCCGACGAAAAAAGAAAGGAAAAAGAAATCATTCTTAAAGACAAAGAAAAACAACAACGCGCATTCCAAAAATTACAAGGAGAACAGAAAAAATTAATCGCTAATCTTGAAAAAGATGAACGTAACAAAGAGGTTCTAAAACGCAAAATCAAGGAAGCTATCGACAAAGAAATTGCTGCCGCAGAAAAAGCAAGGAAAGAAAAAGAGCGCAAAGAACGTGAAGCTTTGGCTAAGAAAGAAGCAGAAAAAAACAAATCAAATTCTGGTACAGGTACGACTCCAAAAACAAATCCAACATCAGAAAAAAAGCCTGTTGAAAAAGAACCTGAGAAAAAAGAAATTACTTTTTCAGAACCGGCTGATTTGGCTCTAAACAAAGGTTTTGAGTCCAATAAAGGTCGACTACCATGGCCTGTCGAAAAAGGAACAATCACTGAAGGATATGGAAAACATGCGCATCCAACTTTGCCTAATGTTTTTACAAACAACAATGGTATTGACATCACAACACCAAAAGGGGCATCTGTTCGTGCTGTTTTTGAAGGGGAAGTGACCAGTGTTTTCAATATACCTGGAGCAGGAAAAGTGGTCATTGTAAAACACGGAAATTACCGAACTGTTTACAGTAATTTGCAAGAAGTATATGTCAGTATCGGAACCAAAGTTTCGACAAAACAACGCGTTGGGTCCTTATTGCCAGCAGAAAATGATGCTGTTTCAATCGCTCACTTTGAAATTCATCAAGTGGTAGATGGTCAGGTTATTCGATTAAACCCATCACTTTGGGTTACAAATTAATTGTACTATTTTATAAAAAATGAAACTTATTCTCGGGTCAAAATCACCACGCAGACAAGAATTACTTCAAGGAATGGGGTTTGAATTTGAGATTCGTACAAAAGATACGAATGAAGATTACGATCCATCTTTGAATCCTCGAATTGTTCCAGAATTTTTAGCCAATTTAAAAGCAGATGCGTTGATCCCAACATTGAACAAAGATGAAGTTTTAATTACTTCAGATACCATTGTTTTGATTGATGATTCTATTTTGGGAAAACCAACAGATGAAGACGATGCCTTTCAAATGCTACAACAACTTTCAGGAAAGAAACACGAAGTAATAACTGCAGTTCAATTAACATCCCTCGATAAAAAAAAGCATTTTTCTGTTGTTACAGAGGTGTACTTTCGTGAACTTTCTTCCAATGAAATTCGTTTTTATATCGAAAACTACCGTCCATTTGACAAAGCAGGAGCCTATGGTATTCAAGAATGGATTGGCTTTGTTGCTGTCGAAAAACTGAATGGAAGTTACTTCAATGTGGTTGGTTTACCAACCGCAGAATTGTATCAAGCAATTACATCATTTTAAAGTAAAAACATGTTTACAGGAATTATCGAACAACTCGGATTAGTCAGAAAAATCGAACGTGAACAATCCAATATTCATTACACAATTGAAGCTCCGTTTACGAATGAATTGAAAGTTGATCAAAGTGTGGCACATAATGGTGTTTGTTTAACTGTCGTTTCGTTGGAAAATTCTTCTTATGTCGTAACTGCTATTCAAGAAACATTAGACAAAACAAGTTTAGAAAATTGGGCGGTTGGAACAAAAGTAAATTTAGAACGTTGCATGCAAATGAATGGTCGCTTAGACGGTCATATCGTTCAAGGACATGTAGATACTACCGGAGTTTGTTCTCAAATAGAAGATCAAAATGGAAGTTGGAAATTTACTTTTTCATACGATCAACCAGAGCATGTTACCGTTGAAAAAGGTTCGATAACCATCAACGGAGTGAGTTTAACTGTGGTAGACTCAACATCCACTAGTTTTTCGGTTTGTATCATTCCATATACGTATGAACATACAAATTTTCATCAGTTAAAGGTTGGGGATAAGGTGAACTTAGAGTTTGATATAATTGGAAAATACGTGGCGAGATTGTTGGGGAAATAATCTTCTTAATTGGCCAACGTCAAATCCCATGACTTGCTTAGACGGTCATATTCATTTTGAAAATCCTTCATCAATTTGCTGATTTTTCTTTTGGATGCGCCGGAAAAAACAGCTTCATACGTTTGTTTTATTTGTTGTAAAATAGGTGAATTCATCAAGATTTCCGATGCATCTGCTTCAAATTGGTAGGCTTGATAAACCGCTTTGATTTTTTCCATATCGTTCAAATCTCTTTTACTTGGAAAAACTTTGCTTGACAATTCATGTAAAAGCGGAAGTAATCTCCCATTGAGTTGAACAAAGTGACGAATGACAATCAATGCGTCATTAATCTCTTGAATTGTTGCTGATTTCAACTTGGTTGCATGTAAGAAATTTGTATTCATAAACATTCGTTTTAAGGGTGAATATCTTTTCTTAATTACCAAATAGACGAATCAAACCTCCAAAAAGTTTGAAAAACGACTCTTTTTTGAACGAATTGGGCGTTTGATTGATTAAAATGTAAATTGATGGAATTATTGATCATGTTAAAATGATTCTCTCAATTTGTGTAGAGGTTAATTGTTTGATCGGGTGAATATAATTAACACAAATAACTAAGGAATTTTGAGAATTAAGATAATTAAAAGATGTAATAATCATAGTAAAATCAACTAGCTAAGTGTTGCACAACCGTTAACAAACTTCTTTTTAAACTAATATATTGGGTGGTTCTATGGCTGTGATGAATGATCAAAAAATTATATTTGATAGATTCGAGAGGATAAATTGTGATTGTAGGAATATAGAATATGATTA
>CAYRMV010000240.1:0-3344 GCA_964425255.1 uncultured Flavobacteriales bacterium | reverse complement strand
CTTGCCTTTTCCAACCCGACAAAAAATTTCCTTTCCCCTCTTTTTTTATTTTTTTCAGCCGACACACAACCCTATAGACAACGGACGACCAATAGCCACAGCCACTAACACACAGTTAGCGACCAGCGGGCAGACCGGTTGATCGTTCGGGCAAATTTCGGTGCGCAGACGCGCGTTTTTATTTTCATTTGCCCTCACTAATTCCGTTTTGTATCTTTAAAAAAACATTTGTGCGTATAGACGGTTTAATGTTTCAAAAGCCCGCCGATCGCCAACTGAGGGAACGTTATCGGCAACCTTAAGACACAAAACCGCAACATTTGACAAACTGACAATAATGATTAAATAGTATAGAACGATGCCAAAGACACCATTAAAAAATAAAATCATTTCGTGGCTTAAAGGTTACGACTACTGGTTTCAATATGCTGGAAACCGACTTTTAGAAGGCGAGAATGTTAGTGATGCTTTAGCAGATGCGACATATCAATTATTCAAAGAAGATTATGCTTTGAAATCGACTGAAAACGAAAGAGCTGAAATTGTATTTAATGAATTTATAAAGGAAATTGAAAATGTAAATGCACTTGCAACGGGACAATCAATCCCAATCAATCCAAACTTGACAATCATTTATGGTGGAAACGGAACGGGAAAATCGGGTTATGTTAGATTGCTTAATAATGCTTTTAGCTCAAGAGGTGACAAACAAATTCTTCCAAATGTTTTTTCTGATGCACCTATTGGTGAACCAGCTTGTAAATTTACCTTTAAATCTTCATCCGCACCTTACGATTTAGCTTATCCATTACAGAAAAGCAACATAGAATTTTCACAATATTCAGTTTTTGACACTCACAGTATTAGGGTGCTTTTAGAACAAGACAATAAACTTGACTTCACACCGATAGGATTTGAATTTTTTGAAAAGATTTTGCAACTATTCGAGGCAGTAAAATCAAAACTTTTCGCAGAGATAAATGCAAACAGACCTATAAATGAATTTGAAAAGTTTTTCGTCAATGACAATGCAATAAAAAATGCGATTGCAAATCTTCGAGCAAATTCAAATGAAGAAGAACTAATAGCATTAGGAACATACACAGAAGAAGACGCTACAAAACTTGCAAAACTAATTGCTAAACGAGAAGAACTGAAAGCCCTTGACATCCCCAAAAAAATCGCAGAACTTCAAAAGCTACTGTCGCAAATTGTTGAATTTACAAGTAGACTTCAAACAATATTAGATTGCTTAAAACCCGATAATATTGGACATTACAAGTCATTGATAACCTCATTTCACAAATTTCAAGAGTTAGCAAAACAAGAAGGCGTAAGAAGTTTAGAGGACTTTAACATTGAAGGTTTAGGAAGCAACGAATGGAAAGAATTTATCAAAGCATCTAAAAATTATGCTTCTGTAATTGATGCCAACAGAGAAGGTAAAATATATCCTTCTGTAAACGATAACTGTTTGTTCTGTTTACAGCCTCTTGCGGAAAAAGAAAACTCTTTAATAAATTCCTACTGGAATTTATTAAAGAGTGAAGCAGAAGGTGAACTGAACAGAATAATTCAAGCAATGCGAGAATTAGAACAGAAACTCAAAGGACTGCTACCTTTTAAGTTTGATGAAACCACAACACTTTTTGAATATGTTAATATTTATGATGCAGCATTTGCAGCAAAATGGAAGGACATCGTTTCCTTATCTGAAACAGCAAGACAGAATATAATTTCCAATTTAGTAAATAGAAATCTTGATTTACCAATGCCTCATTTTGCAATTTCAATAAATGATTTTGATAAGGTTATTGCACAATTAAAGGCGACCATTGAAGATTTATTTCAAAAAAATCCTTCAAAAGAATTAGAGGAATTAGAAAAACAAATCCAATTTTTGACAGACAAAAATTTATTAAATAAATTACTTGAACAAGTTTTGGTTTTTGTAGCAGCACATAAGTGGGCTGCAAAAGCAGAAAGCTCCGCTTCTGCTTTTAATCCAAGGTCTATTACAATAAAACAAGGTGAATTGTTTTCAACTCATATCACAGATAAATACACGGAAACATTCATTAAAGAGTGCAGAAAACTTAATGCTCCAAGTGTGGTTGAAATTTCACAAAAAAACACAAGAGGAACTACTTTAAGAAAACTACAAGTTGCTGGTGTGGTTGCTAATAGCGTTTTAAGTGAAGGGGAACAAAGAGCAATTTCTTTGGCAGACTTTCTAACTGAAGTTCAAATGAACCCTTCAAACAAAGGAGTTTTCTTTGACGACCCTGTTACATCTCAAGACCATCACAGACGAGAAAAAATTGCTGTAAGATTAGTTGAACTTGCATTGCAAAAACAGGTTATTGTCTTTACTCACGACATCGCCTTTTTCATTCGTTTGAAAATAGCAGCAGATACAACCGCAACTCCATATAGCTTTACAACTATTAGAAATATCGGAGGAAATCCAGGAATTATTAGCCCAGACTTACCTTGGACTGCCCAACCAGTTAAACAAAGAATTGGAACACTTCGTGACAGGCTTGTGCGATTAAAGAAAATCGAACAATCAGGAAATGAGGATGAATATTTATTTGCAGCAAAGTCTTGGTATGGATTATTACGTGAAGGTTGGGAAAGGGCAGTTGAAGAAAGACTTTTTAAAGGTGTTGTAGAAAGATTTTCATTAGGAGTTCAAACTCAAAAGTTAAAAAAAATAGTAATTACAGATGAGTTACTAGATGACATTGAAATTGGAATGACCGAAAGCTCAAGTTGGATACACGATGCTGCCGCTGGATTGAACCCAACACCACCTGACACAACAAAAGCCGAAGCAGACCTGAATAAGCTAAGTGATTTTTCAAATAAATGTGTTCCTGCGTGACAATGAAAATTATCATATTGACCGATAGAAAGGCAGCCGATAACATATGTTTGACTCAATGGCGGGTGAAGTGGTTTCCCGATAGCTATGAACACTCTACCTCACATCAATCCCCAACGAGTTGGAGATGGTACATTGACAGTTTTCACTTAATGGCTGTTTCGCTGTGTGCTATCAACACACAGATTAATACAGGCCCGAACTCTTTCAGCAAAGCTAAATCCGCTATTGAACCAAATAATAAAACGTTATGGATAGAAATAGAAGAATGAAAAATAACCTAAGAGATCAATATGAAAAGAAACAAAAAAGAGAGTTTTGATATTTCGAAATTAAATATTAAGAAAGTAAATGAACTTCGATGGGAAATATACATCAAAGAAGAAATAATTGTAACAAAAGAACTTGGAGGGAATATAACTATAGTTAAAACTATAGGGTTTGATTATTATAAAGA
>CAYRMV010000239.1:0-3352 GCA_964425255.1 uncultured Flavobacteriales bacterium | reverse complement strand
AAAACATTTTGGTTTGTAAGAACCTCATCAAGGAAAGGCACGATGAAATATCTGATTTGAAGGTTGATATTTACAGTGAGTGCCTTGGCTTTACTATGTTGGTTAAGTTAGGAAGATGAAAATATTCAACTCCGATTGGTGGAATGAAATGGAGGCAATGGGTGTTGATCTGCCAGGGCGAAGGCGGTTACCGTGTAAAAGCCGGAGACCGTTAAGGCAGCTAAAACTTTATTAATTCTTAATTGCCTTGCATAGGGTTTTATTTTACTACAGTAATTTTATCGGACATGTAGGAATACAAATAGATCTTATCAAATTGTGTTGTTATTTCTGAGAAATCAAACCCACGAAAACTTTTAGTAGATGCTTCTGTTCCAAAATCTGACACAAGTAATAACCAATTTTCATCAAAAATTTCCTTATAGTTTTTAATGTTTTGTTCTTTTTTATGGATCACTCCCTTGAACCATTCTTTGTCAATTTGATCAACCGTATATGCTCCGAAGTGTTGCCAATGAGAAAAATTTAAGCGATTGTGTATGTGAATACCCTCGATCAAGTCGGTAATTTCTTCGCTTAATTTTGACGAAAGTTCAAATTCAAATTTTTGATTGTTAAGGTATAGCCTTTCGACAAATTCAAATACGTGGTTTATATATTCTTTTTCGTATTTTTTTCCAAATTGTAATACATTTTCTTGAAAAGATATCATTGCGTATAATCGTTCGTTATACTTATTTTCGAATAACTTTTGTGCTTCTTGGATAATTTTATCTTTATATTTCTCTTTTTGTTGTAAATCGGGATTGACTAAAAGAGTGTGTTCAATTGAAACCAATTTTTCTTCAAGTTTTAAACTAAAATCGGGTGTTTCATCTTCCTTGATTTTGTATACAATCAATCCCAGGATTTCGTTTGAAATAAACTTTTCCAAATGATATCGTTCAATTTGCTTTTTTCTTTGCCTCATAAAAGTAAATTATTAAATAGCCCCCATGAATTCTTTAATTTCATAGAGTTCTTTTAATGTAAGTTTAAACCACTCACCTCTCTTTCGAAACTTGGCATATTTGGTATGTAGTTCTTTTTCCGTTGACTTTGGTGCAGACCACTCTGCAAGTAAATATGTTTCTGGATTTTCTGATTGTAGGGTTTTTTCTCTAACCTTTGGTTTTTTACTTCTTCCAATTTTAAAAAAACCAGTTTTGTTATCAAGCATTAGGTAGATTTTGCTGTCTGGATATTTGTGAGTTTTATCAATTATTGGTGACATAACCTTTTCATAAAATAATTTTCGAGAATATGTCCAAACATCAATAATACCTCGTTGGCCTATACTGAAAATTTCACCATTCATTTTATTAGTGGTTGTATTAATCACCATATAACCACAATCTTCAAGTACGAAAGATCGATAATTCTGAAGTTGATTAAAGGTTTCGATTAATTCCAAATCAGAATCTATACTCTGTAAATGACAAGCAAGTTTAAATGCAAGTTCATTTGAGAATTCGGAAAAAATAGGTATTTCAACCCCGAAAGCTTTTACTTCTTTCTTATACTGAATGTAGCAAATATTAACCGCTGTTACTTCTTCAATTTTATCTGAGTTTGTAAACGCAAAATAACAATAATCGTAAATACCTTTAAACATTAGTGACAAACCTTGAGAAGTAGGATTTGACCTGTAAAATTCTCTGATTTCACTTTCATTTAGCTCAAAATACAAATCATCAAATAATTGTTCTAATGTTTTTTTCATACTAGTTTGGAATTATGCTTCTAGTTGCTTGATTTCTAAATCAATTTGTTCAATTCTATTTTGAATTGTTTCTGATTTAATTTCAAAATATACGGCATCTCGACTTCCAGCGACTTTTTTATAGGAATATTCTTTTAGCCATTCAAAAACAAATTTCTTAATGGAAAAAAAATTGTAAGTAAGGAAGAAAAAGACAATATTGAAACAAAAAAACAAAATTGAGTAAAGGGTTAAAACATCGCTAAAAATAATTTCCCCAGCGATAAGATAAAACAAACCTAAAATGATTCCATTTAAAAGTATCAAGCCAATAATAATTAACCTTACAAAGGTTCGCCAAATATTTTCGCTTTGCTTATTTATTTTATCTTGTAGATCATTTAATTTGTCAACGTGACTCAATAGAATGGATTTCTCCTTTTTTAAGTCCGAAATTCTTTGTGCTTTCCTCATTGCATCTGAAGAGTCAAATTGACTGCGAGTTTCGAACCATTTACGAAATTTGTATAGAATAATTAAAATAATTATCCCAATTACAATATACCAAATCCAGTTTTTTTTTTTATTCGTCATTTTTTATTTTTTATAATGCCTAATTCTAAAAGAATATCATGTTTGAATTTACTGAATGGTCTTTTATGAAAGTCTTTTTTATCTAACTCAGTCCCAAATGCTAATCGGTAAATTTCGTTGTCTTGTAAATTAGCACCTGGAAAGGCTGATTTTAGTTTTGATAAATATCCAATTGAATACTTTTTTTTTATCTTAATTAAATCATCTAATTCATCTTGATGAGAGTCATACATTTCATCAATTTTCAGAAACTCAAGTGTATCCTTATGTCTTGAAATACTGTCTTTTTGAACAATAATAACTTCATACTTATTTATATCTTTTTTATGATTATAGCTGAAAGCAAAGTCATCTAATACATCTGGTTTTATATAAGGATGAATATGACGAGATAAATCCATTTCTTTATCACCTTTAACTGAGCTATTACAATGATAACAACTTGGAACTAAATTAAAAAAGGAAACAGCAAGCAATGGGTATTTTGATTTAGGGAACCAGTGGTCGAGTTGTGGACGTAACAATTTCTTTTTTTCATTTGTGTTATGCGTAAGCGAATAAACCCTGTTGCAATAAACACAAGTTCGCACACCTAAATTTTCTGTTAATTTATAAGCACTGTAAACGTCAGAAGGTTCAAGATTAGTTAATTCATCATATTTAAAAATCTTTTTTAGTGAGCTAAAAAAAATATGTACTTCAGTTAACATTTTTTTTTGAGTATCATTTAATAATTGATAAATTTCATATGTGTTTGACCAAAATAAATCATCTACAAAATCATTAAATTCTTGATTTAAATCTAATAGCTCTTGAGGATTGCTTACAATAACTCTTTCGTAAAAAGTTTTATTTTCTGAATTTACAGTTGTTAAAAAACTTATTAAATCTGCAATATTTGGATTATTAAAAGTTGAAAGTCTTTCATAATTTTTTAAATTATTTTCATATTTATCAGTGAAAACACCAATTTTTTTCTTAATATAATAGTCAATAAAATTTAAATGCGAACGCAGT
>CAYRMV010000238.1:0-3374 GCA_964425255.1 uncultured Flavobacteriales bacterium | reverse complement strand
GTCTGATACCCATCAATAATGTATTGATGAGAGCCTCCAACAGCAGTCACAGGTCGCCCTGCATCTAATTCCGAAATCAGTAAGTTTTCAAATTCCGTATTTGTTAAGGAACTTTTATACGTTCCATCCATTAATAATGAATATTTAAAGTAGCGTTTCATATCTGAGATTGAGCCACCTGATATGGTATTTGAGCCACTGTAAAAAGCTTCTGCTGCAATTCCGCAATGATACATTAATTGAGCAATTTGCGGATTTGAAGAACTGATAGAATTAGGCATTGCAGCGTAATTATAAGTTTGAGTACTAAAATCTAAACTTAAAGATCCACAACAAGCAGGTGAGTATGTGTTCGTTCCCCATCCACTTGTAGGATAGTTATGATATTTAAGTAGTTGTGCAATGGCAGTAGGCACGCATCCCGTGTAAGCCTTACCACAAGGGCCACTTCCTATTGCTGGCACACTGTCATTATAGTAACATCCTTGATTCCAGGTTGTTGTTAGGAGTGGTGCGACTTGTGAATATGAAAAATTAAAATTCACAATAAATAGTACTAATGTTAAAAGAGTTATTTTCATATGTTCTCTATTTTGTTGTTTTTAAAATGAGGCATAACGGTTCTGCGGTAGGAAAAGTGGCGCTTTCTCTCGAGTGAAATTGTGCGCCATTTTTTTTACCGCATGTTAGCGATATAATTAGTTGAAAAACTCCTCAATTTTATTAATCCAATTAGGTTTACCAGTGATTTCTTGTGCGCAATAAGAGTCGCAAATTAACTTTTTATTTTTATCAATAAACTCACTTATAATTTCTTTATGAATTCTCGGATTCCCGGTACTATTTGAGTTTGGATAAATAATGGAATTGTCACCTTTGATAAAACTATTTACTGAATCTGTATCAAAATCGAACTTTGTGAATGCTTCTTGCACCTGCGTGTCAAATGAAGAATCTATAACTGTTTTAATCGCATTGTAAAATGGGAGCGGTAATAATGCTTCTTCGATTTCAGTTGGATATTTTATGTCCGTGTGAACTTTATGAAGAGTAATTTCTTTATTTTCAAGAACTTGTAGTCGTCTAAGCTTTAATAAACCATTTTTTAAATCATCAGGCAAATCCTTTGTGCCAACGCCTTGAAAATCAGTATCAATAAGACAAAATACCTTTCCTAATAGGTTCGACTTTTCAGAATTTTGTGAGATCGGTGTGTATAAATAGTTATAAAGCAATTTCACAATTGCACAACCACCAACGGGTAAAATTTTCAACTTCTTACTCGTCGATAAATGCTTAAGTATGTAATTTTTGTCCTCCTCACTCTCAACAATAAGCCAATTTGTTTCTTGCATTCTGAGTGAACTAATAATAGCAGATGATAAGTCAAAAAAGCTCTTAAATTGAACATCATTCGGGTGACTTCCGTTATCCTCAAAGTAATTCCTAAATGAAAATTCTGTTACCTGAGGCGAGTCGGCTTCACCTGAATCTATGTGAAATAAGTTACCATTGTCAATTATTGGTAAAGAACCATACCAATGTGATGTTATTAGTAATTGAGTATTATATTCATTTGCCAATTTGTCTAAACGCTCGAATTGATCATAGCACATTGAAATATGCAATGAAGATTCTGGTTCATCAATTGCTAAAATGATTTTCCTTTCTTTTTTATCTTGTTCTTGGGTTAAAAAGGAAAATGCAATATCAATTAAAGCTTTTTTACGTTCACCAGCTGAGAGGTATTTAATTGGTTTACCTGCTTTTTTAAGAATTCGCTTTGAAAAAAATGCCTCAACAATTACATCTGTAAGATGATTGGCAGTTAATCTTGTCTTAGCTTTATATTCCTTTTGAAAGTCGTATTCTAGATCAATTTCTTGAATGGTTTTTTCGATTTGTTCAACAAAAGTTTCTAAATCATTATTGACAATATCTAAAAGACTTTGTTTTTGCGCCCTACCAACCTTTATTGGGAGCTTTTCATTTAGGGTTACTTCAATGCGTTTTTTTACATCTTCACTCATTAAATCTTGCATTCCTTTTGATTCAAGTCGAAGAAAATCATCAATAGATGTTTCAACCGGGATATACAGGTAAGAATAATAATTTACAATATCACTTTTGAAGCTAGAAATCAATTTTTTAAGGTTTGGAATCGAGTTAAATTCTTCAAGTTCTTGAAGTTTTTTCTTGATAGAATTATCAAAAGTGATGAATACTTGATCACTATTTTCTGTTTCAGGCCAAAATGCAAAAAGAAAAACATAATGAGTTTGATTAAGCTGTTTAATCAGTTTTTGTTGATCAAAAAATGATTGATATGATTTGTAGTTAGCCTGATTATATTGCACGGTTGTAAGAAATTCACTTATTATTGGAATAGCTAACTGTACGTTTTTTGAGAACTTTGAAATTTCAGACTTTTCTATTAAAAATAAAGGACAGACAAATGCTTCCGATTTTTTCTCATTTGTATGATAAATAAACTCTCTGTTATTGAAAAATGTATCAAAAGCCTCCAATATTGAACTTTTACCAGCACCATTTTGGCCTATAAATAAATTAAGATTTTCAATTTTATTTATGCCAAAAGGAATGTAATTTGCTCCTTTATATATTTTATAATGTCGTACAAAAAGTCCTGCTATCATATTTTGTAATGTAATTGTTTAGGTTATCGCTAACGTTCCCACGCTTGGCGAAGGAGCCGATTTTTAAAATTAATTTTATTTGCGATCCAAGATCGTTTTGTTTTCAATTATTCGTTTTACGTTAACCTAATTTCGGCTCTTTTGCCAAACGTGTGTTAGGCGCATCTACAGTATAAATTTCTTTATTAATAGTATACTCATTTTGTGTCTCCCAAACACAATACTCAGTAAAGTTCTCATTTAGTCCTATGATAAAATGTCGATGACCAATGTACCAAGTGTCTGGCTTCTCAAACTCTAACCATTGTCTTAATTTATCTAATCCAATTTCTAGTAGAAATTGTTTAATTCGCTTGTTGTGCTGTCTTTCAACCGAATACAATGTAATTCTCCACTCCTCCAATGGCTTAGAGTATGTTCCAGAAATTATTCTTCTAAAACGTAAAAGATCTTTTGATTCACCTTTCATATATCGGCCAGTCCAACCAGGAACAAAAAGCCCCATTTGATTTCCGATTTCTTTATCGAATGAGATTGATAATTCGTCGTAAATAGGTAAACCACTCATAGCTTCCGACATTTGTTTTGTCCCAATTGAATGAGTCAACCCATTATTTGGTTTCGATCTATGGTGTGTTTTTATCATGGCTCTGCTTGTAATTACGCAAAACCGCTGTTAGCAGTAGTGGTTTCTTCCGTTGTCTTGTTAGTCGTCAT
>CAYRMV010000237.1:0-3431 GCA_964425255.1 uncultured Flavobacteriales bacterium | reverse complement strand
GGATGGCTGCAATATAACGCTAATTTAAAACCAAAATACTACATAAATGGAAACAAGAAAAATTTTTAAATGCTTTATATCTTCCCCTGGAGATTGTAATGTTGAACGAGAAACGTGTCAAAAAGTTATACATGAAATCAATTCAGGTCTAGCGAAACATTTGGGAATCAATTTTGAAACTTTTATGTGGGAATATGATGTTTTACCAGATATGGGCTCAAATGCACAAGAAATAATCGATGAGTATATTAGAAAGTCAGATTATGACCTTTTTATAGGTATTATGAAAAATCGGTATGGTTATCCAACTAAAAAAGCTGGTAGTGGAACAGAACATGAGTTCATAGATGCATTGGAAAGAAAAAAGAGGGCAACTGATAAGTTGCCTCATATCTTATTCTTTTTTGGAAAAGAAAATGTTGATCCAAATAACTTTGATTTCGAACAGTTTCAAAAAGTGAAGGAATTTAAAAAAGCAATTGGATCAGAGGGACTTTATATTGATTTTGATGAAACTAATTTTAATTCATTACTAAAATCAAAACTAGAATTATTTATTCAGGAAAATTCACCATTAAAAAGTCCGAATGAAAAATTAAAAGAAGTCGATGAAATTTTAAATATTTTTGAATTAGAATTAAAAAATTCACTCAGAATCTACAATGAAGATAGTCCAATTTGGATTGAACCAATAATAAGTTCTAGAAAAGAAATCCCAAATAATCCAACTAAAAATCATGAAAATCGGATTGAATTAAAAGATATAATTGAAAATCCAGAAGATTTAATAATAAAGGCACCATCAGAATTTGGGTTAACATCTTTAGGTCATTACATTAAACTTGAAGCATGGAAAAATGGGAAATCATTTTTATATATAGATTCAAAAACGACTAAAAAACATAAGGTAGTAAAAGACATTAATCTACTGATAAAGCAAATATTTAGAAAGGACAAATCAGAAATTGATTGTATTATTCTAGACTCAGTGTGTATTGAAGAAAATGGTATGATGCAAATAATAAAAAATATATGTGATGAATTTGTGAACATTCCAATTTGTATACTTAATACATTAGACAATAATTATTTTCTAAGATCTGATGATGATGATAAAGTTGTCATTAGAAGAAATTTTAGACATTTATATCTACTTCCTTTACCTCAAAATGATCTTCGAAAAATTGTTAGTAGTTATTCTGTGAAAAATGAAATTCAAGATGACAAAGAGACTATGCTTATTAAAGTAACGAAGGATCTTGAAATTCTTAATATGCACAGAACAGTAAAAAACTGTATTTCCATTTTAAAAGCAGGTTCAAAAATAGGACAAGATTACGGTCCTCTAAATAGAACAAAATTATTAGAAACAATTCTTATTTCTATTTTTAATAATTACGAACTTCCGACATATTATGAAAAAAAACCAGATGTTAAAGATTGTAGTTTAGTTTTAGGATATTTCTGTGAACTTCTCATAATAAGAAACGATTTTGAATTTACAAATGATTTTTTTAAGAACTCTTTGCAAAACTTTTGTAATGACAATTACATTGACCTTGATTTAAATTATTTATTAAACGTATTAGTTGATAATTCCATATTGGGAAAAAAACTTCATAATCAATTTTATTTTAAAAATGCATATTGGGTTTTCTTTTTTATTGCTCAAAGAATGAATATGAATAGTATGTTTAAAGAAATAGTTTTTAATGAAAAAAAATACGTTGATTATCCCGAGATTATAGAATTTTATACTGGAATTGATCGGAACAAAGAAGATGCATTAGTTGTAATGAATAGTGATTTAATAGAGACGCTTCACATAGTTAATTCTAAAGTAAGAATTCCAGACTCATTAAACCCATACAAAGCGATAACTTGGACTCCAAAAATTGAAGATTTAAAAAAAGAAGAAGCAAAAATTAGTGAAAATGTGATTACATCTGGATTACCTGATGAAGTTAAAGATAAATATGATGACAAAACTTACAATCAAGTTCGACCATATAATCAGGTATTTAATTCTGTAATGCGGGACTATTCATTTGTTGTTTTAATGAAGCAAATTTCTGCATCATCAAGAGCACTTAGAAATAGTGATTACGTAAATAATATTGAATTAAAAAAAGAATTACTTTTAAATATCACAAAGGGATGGCATGAATTGAATAAAATTCTAATTGTATTAACTCCTCTTCTTGCAGAAAAAGGAAATGTTGCGTTTGAAGGAGCTCAATTTAATTTAGATGAGGATTATTTCAAAATTAAAGATCCAATAGAAAAAAGATACGCAGTACTACAGGCTGTCCCAACAAATGTTGTTAGAATTTTCAAAGATGATCTTTTTTCTATTAAAATGGGTCCACTATTAATAGACTCCATGAATTCTACAACTAATTCGCTGATCAAACATGAATTAATGCTTTTAATTATTGCTGAAAGACCAAAAAAATGGAGGGAAGTTATAGATAGTTATATCGTATCACTCGATAAAAATTCTTTTTATTTATCAGATGTTTTGCAAACTATAAATTTCAATATTGATTATAAAGCAACTGAAATTAATGATATACAAGTACTCAAACAACTTGCAAAAAAATGTAGAGCAAAACATATTTTAAATGAAAATAATCCTAGCCAAGGTCAAATTAACCGTTTAGATAAGTTAGAAAAAGGAGAAAAATTCATGTAATTTTATCAAGCTTATTGAGACTAATTTAAATTTTCATATCTAAAATGATCGATTTCGTTAAAATATCAAAAGAACTGAATAAAAAAGTAGAAAATGATAAGAAAGCTATTCCTTCAAAAGTTTTTTTTAATCATTTTTATGCTATTCATTATTTCATAGAGTCTAATACTGAAAAATTTGATTTAAAAAAGATACAATTCTATAATAACATCAAACTAAAAAATGAAACATTCAGTATAGAAACATGTAGAAAATTATTGTGGAATTCCTGGAGTACCGAATATGCATTTTTATTAACTTCTCAAACTGAAAATAATGATTATCATAAATTTGCTTTACATTGGCATTTCCCTCAAGTATATTATAGTATTTATTTATGCATGACAGCATTTCATGAGACTCAAGGTACAGCAAACGACAATCATGAAAAATCGATAAAGTTGTTTGGAAATTCTGTCAAAGACAATCATTATCCAAAAGCTCTGAGTTTTTATATAAATGGTTTTCACAATGATTTTAAATATCATGGATTTACAACTTTTAATAGCTTCACTCGAGATTTTAGTCCACTCTCAAAAATTCATTGTTTAGAAGATTCAGAAATGCAAATTGCAAATTTCCTAAAATCAACACGAGAACAAAATGCTAAAAACAAAAGGAAAAGAGGAGAAAAAGAGCACGCTAAACAAAAAGAATTTCAAAATAGTAAAGGTGAATTAATAAAAAAATTCTCAAA
>CAYRMV010000236.1:0-3448 GCA_964425255.1 uncultured Flavobacteriales bacterium | reverse complement strand
GCAACATGGTTAATAGCGGGAAAAGAAAAATCAATAAGCGAAAAGGTGGAACCGTTAAAACCTATATTACCATTAAATCATTCATGCAAGGAAATAAAGCAAATTGTTATTTTCTATACAGATGGTCAGTTTGAAGTTTACAAAAATGAATAAAAAAAGCATGATTTTCATCATGCTCCTTTCCTTGTAGATTTACAACCTTATTTTTTCAATGCACCGACACAAATTTTCATCCGAATAATTCGTTTTGCTGCATCATCCACTTGCTTTTTAAATTTTGCATCAGTTCGGTATTTAGCAAGAATCTCGCTATGAGCTTTTGCTGCATCTAATGGCATTAAAACAATATCAACTCCAGCTTGTACTGCTTTCACATCGGCGTTTCCTTGACTAGTTACTCCACCCATATTCATCGCATCAGTAACAATTAAGCCTTTAAATTTCATTTCATTGCGTAACAAATCAGTAACAATTGTTGAAGACAATGTTGCGGGTAAACCTTTTGTGTCATATTTCGGATTGTTTTTTACCGCTAAATGTCCAATCATAATAGAAAGTACACCGTCCGAAATCAATTGGGGATAATTTGCAATTTCTTTTAATTCGCCATCAATCATCTGTAATGACTTATGTGTGTCACCCGAAACCAAACCGTGACCAGGGAAATGTTTGGCGGTTGCAATAATTCCATTTTTCTGCGTTTGTTGAATAAAGGCATTTGACCAAGGAATAATATTAGCAGGAACAGCACCAAAACTCCGGAAACCAACGGTTTTATTTGGCGACATATCTACAACAGGTGCAAAATTATAATTGATCCCAATGTCATTCAAATCTTTTGAAATAGTATCAGCACAAGCACGAACTTCCTCAATGTTTTTCAATTCGTTTGCCTTTTTGACCAAACTTGAACCGGTAATTTTTCGGTTAACCAAGCTAGGTTCTGCATCTGCCGAATACAAAAATGGAACATTCCCAATTTCTTGGTTCATTTGATTGAATTTTGAAATCCAATTCGTAAATTCTTCCTTTGTTCCATTTAACATAAGTAAACCTCCGATTTGTCTTTTGTTTATGTGCGAAAGAATTGTAGACTCGCTTTGCCCCAATCTACCAATTGCCGGCATTATAAGCTGAGCAACAATGGCTGTGTCATCTAATGATCCAAAAACGCGTTCAACTTCTTGATCCAGATCTTTGTTGTCTGACAAATAATCTTGTAAAGAAAATTCTGTCTGAATAGGAGGGATTTCGATTTTTACTCGCTCTTTGGAAGTTTGTTTTTCAGGTTCAGTTTGAGCACATGCATTTAACAAAACAGTTGCTAAACCGAAAGAAATGAGTATTTTGTTCATTTTATTTTTTTTGGTAAAATTAGCTGTTCTCAGTTTGATAAGTCACTCCATTTTGATTTTTTATGAATCTATGTTTGTGAATAACTGTTTTTTTTGTGCCTATCTTGTTGATTACAAAAAGTTGATTATCTTTGTGCCGTCAAAAAGTTTGACTACATAATAAACATTAATACAATTTTAGCATGTATTTAGCACCTGAAAAAAAGGCTGAAATCTTCGCGAAATACGCAGGTTCAGCAAACAACACAGGTTCTGCAGAAGGACAAATCGCTTTGTTTTCTTACAGAATCTCTCATTTAACTGAGCATTTGAAGAAAAATCGTCATGATTATGCTACTCAAAGAGCACTTCAGTTATTGGTTGGTAAAAGAAGAAGTCTTTTGGATTATTTAAAGAGAAAAGACATTGAAAGATACCGTGCAATTATCAAAGAATTAGGCTTACGTCGTTAATTGATAAGGCAAAAAGATCAAAAAAAGGGGGCATTCGAATTTTTCGACTGTCCTTTTTTTGTTTAAAATGTAAATAATTAATATGAATATAGGAATCAAAAAGTCCATCACTACCGGAGGAAAAGAAATCTCCATCGAGACTGGAAAGTTGGCTAAACAAGCTGACGGCTCCGTAGTGTTACAAATGGGCAACACCGTGTTGTTAGCAACTGTAGTTGCAGCACCGGAAGCAAAAGATGGAGTAGATTTTCTACCTTTAACCGTTGACTACAAAGAGAAATTTGCTGCAGCAGGTCGTATTCCTGGTGGTTTTTTCCGCCGTGAAGCTCGTCCTTCTGAAAGTGAAATTTTAATCATGCGCCTTGTTGATCGTGCATTAAGACCATTATTTCCAGACGACTATCATGCTGAAGTTCAATTAATGATTCAATTGTTGGCGTATGATGGTGTAAACAATCCAGATGCTTTGTGTGGTTTGGCTGCTTCAGCTGCAATTGCTGTTTCAGATATTCCATTCAATGGTCCAATGTCAGAAGTACGCGTTGGCCGTGTGAACGGAGAATGGATTGTTAATCCTACCATGGAAGAGATGAAATCCGCAGACATCGATTTGATGATTGCTGGTACCATGAAGGATGTGAACATGATTGAAGGTGAATTCCAAGAAATTTCTGAATTAGAAATGGTGGAAGCAATCAAGATTGGTCATGCTGCAATCAAAGAACAATGTCAATTTCAATTGGATTTAGCTGCTGAAATTGCAACAGCGAATCCGAAAAGAGTATATTCTCACGAAACGCATAACGAAGAAGTTCGCCAGAAAGTGTATGAATTTGCAATGGAACGTTGTAAAGAAGTAGCTCGTCAAGGTTTGGCTTCTAAGGTGAAACGTACGGAGTTATTTGAAGAAATCAAAACAGATTTAAAAGCACAATATTCGGAAGAAGAACTTGCTGAAATTGGTGGTTTTATTTCAACGTATTTTTCTGAAGTGAAGAAAAAAGCGGTTCGTTATGTGATGTTACATGAAGGAAAACGCTTGGATGGACGTAAGTTTGACGAAATCCGACCAATTTGGGCTGAAGTAGATTATTTGCCAATGGTTCATGGTTCTGCTGTGTTCACACGTGGTGAAACACAATCATTAACTACCTTAACTTTGGGTGGTAAGATGGATGAACAAATGATTGATGGTGCTACTTTCCAAGGAACGGAAAAATTCATGTTGCATTATAATTTCCCTCCATTCTCAACAGGTGAAGCGAAACCAATTCGCGGTACATCTCGTCGTGAAATCGGACATGGAAACTTAGCACTTCGCGCACTGAAACCAGTACTTCCAGAAGGTAATCCATACACAATTCGATTGGTTTCTGAAATTTTAGAATCCAACGGTTCATCTTCCATGGCAACTGTTTGTGCTGGAACGTTAGCATTGATGGATGGTGGTGTTCAAATCAAAGCTCCGGTTTCGGGTATTGCGATGGGATTGGTTGCTGACGATGGTAAATTCGCTGTGTTGTCGGATATCTTGGGTGATGAAGATCACTTAGGAGATATGGACTTCAAAGTTACTGGTACATCAAAAGGAATCACTGCTTGTCAGATGGACATCAAAGTAGATGGACTTCCATACGAAGT
>CAYRMV010000235.1:0-3449 GCA_964425255.1 uncultured Flavobacteriales bacterium | reverse complement strand
TAAATCAAGCTTTGTGCTTCTATCAAAGTTTGTGCTTGGTTGACAGTGAAGTGCTCCGAAATCGCCACCTTCGGGTAGCTTCAAACCGTGTGTGATTTGAACAATCAGCAGTCGGCTGATTGGTGCTTTAAAACAGATGAGAGTAGGTCTCTCGGTGACGATTTTCAGGAATAGTTATCAAACCGCCTTATGCTGCGAGTATTGGAAACAAGCTGGTGGTGAGCGATAAGGTTAAAAACGGGAGCAACGACTTCTGTAGGTGAGTGTATGTGAGTTGAACGAAAGTGAACCCAACGATGAAGCCTCGTAAGGGCAATAAGCGATGTCGAAAATAGGTAGTTACGTTTGTACCTATGATAAGAGTGTACCGGATACCTGATTTACTGGGTACACGGCATCCGGGGTTAAGTGGGCAAGACACATACATAGGCTGTTTTAAGGAACAAGTGAACTCAATATCGTTCTGTAAAATCGCAAGAGGAAGCAGACAAGGAAGGATGTGCTTGAGATGTTGGGGGCAGACTTAGTCGTAGTAGCGAAGAAGTTTTTGTAATGAAAATGGAGCGAAGGGCTAGGCATGTTAAGTTTCAAACGAATTTACAACCGTAAAAGGAATGATTGATTACTATGAAACAAAATCACAGCCAATAACCAGAGTAATGGTTTGGCAAGCATACAAGGAAGTAAAATCCAATGCTGGAAGTGGTGGAATAGATGGAATGAGTTGGGAATATTTGCAGAAAAATGCAAGTAAAGAACTCTATATGCTATGGAATCGACTCAGTTCAGGAAGTTACTTTCCCAATGCAGTCAAACAAGTTGCTATTCCTAAAAAAGGAGGTGGAGAACGTCTTTTAGGTATACCTACTCTTTTAGACAGAATAGCACAACAAGTAGTGCGCAAACACTTGGAACGAATTTTAGAGCCTAAGTTTCACAACAGTTCTATTGGATACAGACCCAATCGGAGTTGTCATCAAGCTGTTGAACAAGCCAATGCAAATGTGTACAACCACGATTTTGCAATAGACTTGGACATCAAAGGATTCTTTGACAACATCGACCATGAGTTGTTGGTGAAAGCAGTAAAGCACTATTGTTCAGACAAGTGGGTGTTGATGTATGTGGAAAGATGGTTGAAAGCGGGAGTAGTTCAAAAGGATGGAAATTTTAGTCCTTCCCTTACAGGAACACCACAAGGTGGAGTAATAAGTCCACTTTTGGCAAATCTATTTCTACATGTTGTCTTTGATAAATGGATGGACAAATACCATCCCGAAAAACCATTTGTAAGGTACGCAGATGATATTGTGGTGCACTGTAAAACTGAAAATCAAGCTAAATTTATGTTGCGCCAAATCAAGGAGCGCATGGAATTTTGTAAATTACAGTTGCACGAAGTGAAAAGTAAAATAGTCAACCTAAGAGGATTTTCAAATACAAAATACCCCAAAGGTTTTGACTTTTTAGGATTTACCATACGTCCAAGAGCCTACAAAACAAAAGGAAATGGGAAAGTTAAATCCATACCAAGTATTTGTGTTAGTCAGAAATCGAAAACGAGCATCATGCAGAAATTCAAGGAGATGAACTTACACAAACGCAGAAAACCACTGGAGCAAATCGCAAAAGAAATCAATCCAATCATTCGTGGAATAATCAATTATTACCATTATTTTTGGAAAGATGACATGCGAATTGTTTGGAATCAACTCAACGCACGACTACTTAAATGGGTAAAATGGGAAAAAGATTTGTATAAAATGGCATCAGTGAAATATCTGAAAACAAAATACAAAGAAAAACCCAATTTATTTGAACATTGGTTATTGGTATATCCATGAAAGTATGTACTTTCAATGCGATTTACTAACATGAAGAGCCGTGTGAAGGGAACTTAGCAAAGCGATCTCACAACCGAAGGGCGTAGACTTTCACGCACGGTTCTGTGGGAAGGTAAGGGTGACCACGCAGTAGCAGCGTAGCTAAATCCCCTTGCTTGACCCGATTATAAGCAAGCCTAAAAGACGACCGTGCAACCGTAAGACGGACAACAAAACGTCCAGACTTTTGACTTTCAAACTAACTTTCGGGCGACAAAAAATCGGTTGACCATTTCGCTGTAACTCGACACCGACCAGACAAGTTTGCGGACACCCAAGCCAACGCATTTGTTTTAAAAATTTTTCCCCCCGCACATTTAAAAAAATATTTTTAGCCTGCCCACATTGGCACATTTGGGGTTTGCCCCTTCACACAACCCGACAGACAGGCAAACCCCAAAAGAGCCAATTACCCACCGCACCAAGATGATTTTCGTCACATTTTAAAGTTTTCTCAAAAAAACTTGCAGGTATAATTAAAATAGAGCTATCTTTGTGAGTGAATATTCACTTACTTCAAAATATATACGAGATGAACGGTAAAAACAACATTGCAATAGGCTTCCTTATAATGGGGCTTTTTATGGCTTACGGCTTTCTATTAATCTACCTGCGTGACTTCGCTCCAGGTAAAGAAGAATGGGTAAACTCATACAGCATAGGAAAGCACTTTGAAAGCAGACTGGCTCACGTTCACGGAAACTTGTTCGCCTTTCTGAACATACTAATTGGTTATTTACTCCTACATTTCAGAGACAAATTACAAAACGTGAAAACCATTTCTTGGTTGGCTCTTACTGGCTTACTAATGCCAATTGGAATATTAACAGAAGTCTATTTTGGAGTGCCTCCTGTTTTAGTGTTAATTGGGGCAATTGCAATGACCGCATCTGTAATTTGGTTAGGAGTTGCGTTTTTAAAAATGAAATCTATCACTCAATAATTAACAAACTTAAAATACATAAAAATGAAAAATTTAAATTCAATTGGTTTGCACCAAGACAAAGCCGAAGAATTGGCAAATAAATTAAACGAGTTACTCGCAAACTATTCAATTTTTTATCAAAACACAAGAGGCTTTCACTGGAACATTAAAGGTGAAAAGTTTTTTGAACTGCATTTGAAATTTGAAGAACTCTACAATGATTTGTTGCTAAAAATTGATGAAGTAGCAGAACGCATATTAACATTGGGACATACACCCGAGCATAGCTATTCTCAATACGCTAAAACATCAACCATAAAAGAAAGCCAGAAAATTTCTGATGGTTTGATTGCAGTTGAACAAATTCTTGAAGGATTTAAAACAGTAATCGTTATGCAAAGAGAAATTCTCGCTTTATCTTCTGATGCAAACGATGAAGGAACAAATGCTTTAATGAGCGATTACATTCGCTTTCAGGAAAAACAAGTATGGATGTATTCATCTTTTTTAACAAATAGTAAATAATAAGACAATGGAAACAAATAACATAAACTTAGAAACCTTAATTAAGTTGAGACATTTATCAGAAGGTTTAAATTCCAATTGGGAAGCGTTAAACACGGCAAAAGTTAAAGTAGCTC
>CAYRMV010000234.1:0-3478 GCA_964425255.1 uncultured Flavobacteriales bacterium | reverse complement strand
CTTCGAAAAAATAAGTGGTGCGAGCGCCCAAGTTTGGAGCGAATAAGTAAATTTATAGATGAAAAATCCCCGCCTGCGCCAAGCGCCGGACCGTTATAGGGCATTTTAAATAGACGACACAGCAATGAAATTTGAATTCCTCGGACACGGACTTTTTGACGAACACGACACGACCGTAGGAAACTATTTGCATAAATCTTTTCAAGACAAAAACTTTGACACTTTTCAATGCTTCGTTGCATTTACTACTTTATCAGGACTATCAGTTTTTATTGACGAGCTTGATGCAGTTCAAGACAGATATAAAAAAATAGAGTTTTACCTTGGTGTTGACGACAAAGGAACTTCAAGAGAAGCATTACAAGAATTACTAAAAAGAAACATAGACACTTTTATCTACTATAACCCAACAAAACGAACAAGAGCAATCTATCACCCAAAACTTTACATTTTTCGTGGAGAGAAAGCCAATCGAATAATATTAGGATCTTCCAATCTCACCCGACCAGGACTGTTCAACAATATTGAAGCTTCTTTAGCAATGGACTTTGTAACGGGCAATTTCCAAGGAACTAAGTTGATAAAACAAATAGAAGATTACTTCACTTCATTTTTTGGTAAAGACAACAAAAACCTAAGACGACTTAACACAGACCTTATAAAATACTTAACAGATAAGGAGTTAATTCTACCCGAAAAAAGAATTTTCAAAGACGAAGAAGATAAAGAGAAAACAAAAGTCACAGATGAAGAAGGAAATGAACTTTTCACTGCAATTGAAGCCGCTTCCGTTGACCTTGATGACCTTGAAGAAATAGAAAGCGAAACAGAGCAAAAAGAATATGCACCTAAGACAATAGCACTAACAGAACACTACTTTGCTATGTGGCCTGAGAATTTCCAAAAATTCAAGGAGTTCAAGGATAAATACAATACGGTTATAGTTCCAAGAGATTTTGAAAACCCAACATTGTATGGTTGGTATGTAAAGCAAAAAGCACTTTACAGAGAAGAAAGAATTCCAGAAGAACACCTTGAAAAATTGATTGACGTAGATTTTTTCTTTGGTGACGGACACAAAGTTCGCTTTGACAAAATTTGGGAAGGATATTACGAAGAACTCAAAGCATACTTCAAAGAAAATGGGCATTCTGATGTTCCAAGACGCAAAGACCGTAATGACCCTTTATATCGCCTTTCAAATTTTGTTGCCATGCAGCGACATTTCAAAAAGAAAGGCGACCAACGTATGACTGATTACCGAATTAAGAAATTAGAAGAAATTAATTTTAGTTGGGAAGTAGGTCCAAGAAATGCAGGGTTGACAGTAAAACACGATGACCAATGGTTAGAAACATTAGCCAAATATTCAGACTTCAAGAAAAAATACAAGAGAGAACCAAAGCAGAAAAGAAATACTGATGAATACAAACTTGGCAAGTGGCGAAATGACCAAGCAGTATATCGCAAACAAGGAATTTTATCACAAGATAGGATTGAATTATTAGAAGCTGAAGGAATAATTTGGGATTTGGATGAGCACGATTTCAATCAGAAAATTCAAAGACTTTTAAAATATAAAGAAGAATTTGGAAATTTTGATGTTCCATTAAGCTATACGATTGATGGTGTTTCACTTGGACAATTTGTTTATAGCGTTAAAAAACGTGGAACAAAACCAGAAAACAAAGAGAAATTAGAGGGAATTGGTATGACGGGTGTTATTCTTCGTTCGGAAGCACAAACGACAGGTAATAAAAGAAGCCACATAACAACTGAATGGCGACAAAATTTTGACCAACTTAAAAAGCTTAAGGAAAGCGGAGTTAATATAAACGAAATTAAACAAGACAATAAAGATTATCCAAAAATCGGAAATTGGATTTTTAATCAACAAAAACGTTACAGACACAGCAAATTAAGTGAAGAACAGGAAAGTCTATTGGAGCAATTAGGCTTAAGACTATCAAGAGAAGACACCAAAGAAGCACGTTGGAATATTTTTTATGAGTTACTGTGTGAGTATAAAAAACAGTATGGTGACTGCCGAGTTTCAAAGTCATTTGACAAAGAATTAAATATTTGGGTTGGACTTCAAAGACGTGGCTACAAAAGAAATTCTTTAATACAAGAACGAATAGACAAGCTAAATGAATTACAATTTGAGTGGACAGTTGACACAACGACTAAGGAGAAAAACGCCCTATAACATGCGTTTGGCAAAAGTGGCGGTGACGCACTCCGCAGACAGTTTTGTGGTTAATCAAACATTGGTTCTCTGCTTGAAGTTTTGTGCTGAAAATCGCCACCTTCGCCAAGCGCAAAACCGTTAGCGGAAATTTTAAACAAATCCTGCAAATAAATACATGAGTAAAAATTACTATATACTTTTAGGTAACGGATTTACAATTGATTTAATAAACTTTCTTTCACAAAAAAAAGATAGAGAAATCAATGTAAAGAATCTTTTTTCTAATGGAGAACTTGTTCCATGGCCCGGTAATGATAAGCCTGGTTTTTTGTCTTACAGATATTGTCCAAATTTATGGACACTTGGTGCTCGGCCAAATATGTCAGATGAAGAGGCTATAGATCTTATAGAAGACATCATTACTTGTGCAAATATCTTACACAGAAATAATAAAAAATCTAGCAATATATATATCAAAGCATATAAAGAGCTAGTAACATATCTACATGCACTATTTGCTTATTATAATAATATTTTGGACATAGATTCAGAGGACTTTTCTGATTGGGCATGGTTTAAGTTTCTAAACAAATTGTATAATTCACCTGATGTAGAAAAAATACATATAGTAACTTTTAACTATGACATATGGTTAGAAAGAATATTAAAAAAACATAATATTGAATTTGATGTTTCAAATCTAGAAGATCGTCAAAAGAAAGTTATTATATATAAACCACACGGTTCTATAAGTTTTTCTCACAAAGTAAAAAAGGAAAAAGAAGCATTTGAAATACGATACGACAGTGATTCAAATGATGGAAATATCGATGAATTTTCATTAAACTATGAAAATATTGATACATTAAATTCTGTTAACGCAATCATTCCACCTGCTGGAGATTCTAGTAGATTAGATTTTAAATGGGCTAAAGAAATCAGAGATAAGGCAAAAGATATAGCAATAAGTTTAGATAAAGAAGATGAATTACTAATTTGTGGTCTATCATATTGGCATGTTGATAGACTCGAAATAGATTCAATCTTAACTAGCATTAATCCCGAAATTGAAGAAGTGAAAGTTATTAATCCATTTACTCCAAAAGTTTTTAATGCTATTATAACAACACTTTTTGACAAGGTTATTTTTTACAGTAATTCAAAACCTTTATTATGATGAATATTTTAAATAGAAATAGTACTACAATTAATATTGCTAATTTTTGGGAAAACTATCAGTTGGATAAGTATAATTTTGAACCTGATTATCAAAGAAAAAGTGATGTT
>CAYRMV010000233.1:0-3482 GCA_964425255.1 uncultured Flavobacteriales bacterium | reverse complement strand
TATTGATGTTTAGATAAGATTTTATTGATTTAATTAAAAAACTTTTTTCTGAAATAGATTCCTTTTTCTTTCTCTTATTGTAAGTTGTTAATCTAATTGTATATGCACCATTTTCTGAAAGTATGTTCAACACAATGTTTGGGAATTTTTCTTCAGAACTTTGAGTTATTGTACCACTTGAATTTATAATTTCCCATTTACAATAGGCGAAATTTATTGAAAGATTTTCAATTTCTAATACATCACCCGCTGAATATTCGTATTTTTTCAAAGTAAAATTTGATTCAGTTTTTTTTCTACATCCAAAATTTAGTGTTAGTATTAGTATAATAAAGCTTAAAAATTTAAGATTAAATGTTTTCATACGTAATTTGTTTTATTATTTAAATTTTTTGTTTTTGTTTCGAAGTGATAATTTAAGTTTATTAATGTCCTCCAAGCCCGAAGCGAGAATATCGAGCAGTTGTAGATAACGTTCCCACGCCTGGCGGAGGAGCCGATTTTTAAAATTAGTTTTATTTGCGATCAAAGATCGTTTTGTTTTCAATTAAACGATTTTCGTTACCGAGTTCCGGCTCTTGCGCCAGACGTGTGTTATAGCCAGCTTATTTTTCAATCGTGTATGAATTTTCATAAATCTTTCTACTTCCTCCTGTTATAAATACCCATATGAATTGGCTTTCTCCATTGATTATGTGTAAATTACCTTCTTGGTCATTGAAAATTATTGCTTTCCTATTCTTATAAATGAAAAAGACAAATGGAATTGGAATGAGCATAAGTTTTCGCTTAACAGAAAGGTAGTTTCCATTATTTTTAACTTTTAGCTTGAACTCCTGTTTTGTTTGACTAGTGTCAATAAAGGATACAATTAATTGACTTTGTCCATCATATTCAATTTTTGTTTTTAATGAGTCTAAATCTCTATTTGAATCTTCTTTTATATTTATTTTGTATTGCTCTCGGATTAAATTGGGTAAGTTGTTATAATATTCCTCAGTTAAATTTTTATTTTCATAAGTGGCATTAATAGTTTCATTTAAGTGCATTTTGGTATTGTCATACTTAGAAAGTAATTCTTTTTCACTGACACAACTTGTGAAACTTATTAAAAGAAGAAATGAGTATAGTATTTTTTTTCTTTTCACTTTCTTGTTTATAGAGTGTTTGTCCAGTTGGCTATAACGTTTTGCAAATAGGCGCTCGCGATAGTGGCGCTTATTTGCTGTTAGGTGCAGATTATTTCGATTAAAATTTATAGTTTTCAATTACTTCGATTCGCTTCAAGACCTCTTCATCTTTACCAAATTTATGCTTTTGGTAATTCATTATTATATCAGGTTTTTCAATATTTAGTTTTGCACACATTAAATTAAAAAACATTAGTCTCGAGAAATGTAATTCACCACTATCCCATCTACCAATTTCTAAAGGATTTAAATCTGAATCTTGCGGATTTTTGACACTATATACTTCTAATATTTTTGTTAAAGTGTTATATTTTAAAAAATATGGAATTATCTTTTCGTTTAAAAAATTTGTTACCCATCTCACACAATTGTCAATTCTTTCTTTAGGATATTTTTCATGATAAGAAAGCTCTGAAAGCGCTTTTAAATTTGAGTTATTTGCTAAATCTAATGCTGTTTGACTATACATAACTGGAATAAATTCAATTCCTTTACTTTTAGAAGTTTTATAGACATCAAAAGTCTCCCTTAAACAAGTGTAGTCAAAATATTTTCCAAATTGTGATTTAAGGATTTTGCTTATCTCATCATATTCTATTGAATATTCAATCCAGTCAATCATATTTAATCCACCTCTACCGTCAAATTTAAAAGATACAATGAACGTAAACCCATTTTCCTTTTTGATAAAACGATTTTTGGATATATAAAATTTGAACCCACCTTTATCAAAATAGGGTAAAATACTATTAAAAAAATCAATTCGAACTTGGCTCATTTTATACCTCTATTGTTGTTTTATATTGCACCTAACGTTCCGCAAGCAGGCGACCTGCCCACCTTTCACGTCCCGATAGCTATCGGGATCGTTTTACCGAAGATAAAATATTCTTTTTAGAAACTTATCTATCAGAGAAGTACAATTTACGGGCTGACGCTTGCTTGCTGTTATGGGTGAGGTGCCACGACAGCAATTGATCTGAGAACCGACATTAGTCCTTTCACCACTTATTTTAGGATGCTTTTGGGCGATGCATGTATAAACACGCTGCTTTTCCGGGTGTGGCATTTTAATGAGTTCTGCTTACACACTTTCGGAATTGTATCTGAGAACCACCAATTGTTACTTCACCACTTATTTTAGGATCCTTATGGGTGTTACATGCATAAACATCCTGCATACACAGCACGTCATAACGGGTGTAACAAATTCTTTAATTAAACACAGCGAAAGGGTGGAAGTCGCCCAAAAAGCATCCGGTGGGATTCCATGCGGTTCGCGCGGTGTTGCACTTACCCATAACGTTTTCGCGGTTTGCAATCGGCGGCGTTTGAAACCGAGTCTTGCCGAAACGCTTATAACAAAGATAAATGTTTGATGGACTTTTGCAAAGCGAAAATAAGTTCCGCCGTCAGCGGGCAAAAGCCTTTGCAAAAGCTATGGTGTCTGTGCCTATGTTGCAAACCGTGTGTTACCAGCTGTGCCTACTGTCTACGGTTTCATTTTTGTCAAAAAGATTAGAAGTCCAAAAATAGAAGCAAATACACATAGGAGTCCAAATAACCCAACGGGTATGATTAAAACTTTTAATATAAATCCAATTCCATTTTCTATGTCACCTTTTGTTTTTACTAAGTATAGCATTAATGCTGATATAATGAGTGTCACCAATGTTATTATAAAAGGAGGTCCAAACAAAATAGTCGCCATTCCTATACCGTTGTCTGAGTGTGGTGGGTTTGGGTCAATAAACGCTCTAATAAATCCTATGCCAAAAGAAGTTGAGAAAAACAAAAGTGTCAAAGAAGAAATAACAATATAGTTTTTTAATTGTCTGGCTGTCACAATTGCTGGTGTTCCTGCTCTATAAATTATTGCAACTATAATAAGACCAACTATTAAAACAACTGTCAACATTTTTTGTCTTTATTAAATTATTTATGTCTAATTACTTTTGTGTCAAGCATTGCTGGTAACGTTTTGCCGCTTTGCGAAGGCGGGGATTTTCAAAACTAAACTTCATTAGGTACACAGAGTTTGAAATTAGCACTTCTCTTTCACGGAAGCACGAAACCCCCGCTTTTGCAAAACGGCTGTTACCTGCAGTATTTTATTCTTCAAGTATATATTCAAAATTACCACTTTTGGGTACTTCTAACATCTGTTTTTCATTCATAATATCTGTTGCTTTGGTGTAAATCAAATGATACCACCAAATAAAAAACTCATCAAAAGTAATTTCTTTATCGTAACCTGTTTCTTTGTATATATTCATACTATATTCCGAATAT
>CAYRMV010000232.1:0-3483 GCA_964425255.1 uncultured Flavobacteriales bacterium | reverse complement strand
CTCTACAAATTAAGTTTTTGCTTTTTCAAACTATATTTTAGCTTCCTGAAGTACCAAAAATCTTTCTATTTTAATGCTTAACTTATTATCTTCCTAAGAAATATTTTTATTGTTTGAATTTTAACATTTTTTTCTTCTGAAATCCTTCTTGAAACCCTACTTTTGATGTGTCAAACATTGGATGATGAAAGCTCTTTTTACACTCGCAACTATTGGACTGTTGGCTGTCGCTTGTTCGGAAGAAAAATCTGAAAAAAAGATTATTTCCGTTGAAAAGAAGGTGATGTACAAGCCAATGGCTGCCGTTGATGCCAATCGTCAATTGAAGGTGGAAGTTTCGGGAATGACCTGTGAACACGCCTGTGGAGGTTCTATTCGCATGGCACTAAAAAACACCAATGCTGTAGACCGCGTACAATTTGATTTTGAGGACGAGCGCAAAGTCAACACGGCTATCATTACCTTTGACAAGAACAAGATCACAGCTGATGAAATCGTAGCGATCATCGAAAAAACAAATGACAACCAATTTACAACTGGTAAAGTAACTTCGGAATCCTTTGAAGCGCCAAAAGCGGGTACCGAAACGGAAAAAGAGGTAGTAAGTGAGAAAAAGATCGAAGCACCCAAAGTAAATATGCGTACTGAAACGAACTTCGAATTCCCCAATTTGTACAAACTCTTCTCAAAAATTATTTCCTAGTTGGATAGATTGGCGCCGCTTGGTAATTTTGCACCATGAAATTGCAGCATCGCATCATTGGAGCAGGGAAACCACTCTTTGTACTTCACGGACTTTTTGGCAACTCGGATAACTGGCAAACACATGCCAAGAAACTAGCCGATTATTTTCAAGTCATTCTTGTAGATCAACGCAATCATGGCCATTCTGATTGGTCCGATGATTTCAATTACGATTTACTGGCAGCAGATCTACTGGAACTCATGGACGATCTTCAGATCAAAAAAGCGCATTTTCTGGGACATTCCATGGGTGGCAAAACCGTCATGCGCTTTGCACAATTGCATGAAGAACGGATCGAGAAGATGATCGTGGTAGACATCGGCGTGAAACTGTATCCGATGCATCATCAAGAGATCCTCAAAGGAATTCACGCAGTTTCGGCAAGTGCCATGGATTCTCGTTCAGAAGCAGAAAATCTGCTCGCGCCCTATGTGCCGGAAATGGGAACCCGCCAATTTTTGTTGAAGAACCTTTATTGGAAAGAAAAAGGCAAATTGGCTTGGCGCATGAACGTGGAAGTCTTGGAACGCGAAATGCCGCATATCTTGGCCGCGCTGCCGGAAGAAGAAGTGTTTACGCCTACCCTGTTCATTCGTGGCGACCGTTCCAATTACATTTTAGATGAGGATTTTCACCAACTGGAAACTTACTTCCCGGATTCACATGTGGAAACGATCCATGGCGCCGGACACTGGGTGCATGCCGAAGCTCCGGATTTGTTCATGAATGCAGTATTGGAGTTTTTAGTGAGATAGTATTACTCGGAAACATAAAATTTAACCGGCAATGAATAATACGTTTTTGCTGGTTTACCATTCCTCTTGCCAGGTATCCAATTCGGCATGAGTTTCAAAACACGAAGTGCCTCCTCGTCGCACTCAGGACAATCTGGAACACCTCGCTTCACAACAAAATCTGAAGGAACTCCTGTTTCAGATATCGTGAATTGAACAATGCATTTTCCATTAATTCCCTTTTCGATAGCTTTCGACGGATAGACTATATTTTGAGCCAAAAATTTCTTTAACGCTTCAATTCCTCCGGGATATCCAGGATCCTCCTCTACAATTTCATAAATAACGTTTTCATTAGGACGCTTTGGTACCGGGGCTTCTACCACCTCACTCATTGGCATAGCCTCCGAAATTCCTTGAAAGACCTGTCGGTACTCCGGAGGAAAATTTTCGGCTCCCTTTTCATTGAATTCAATGCGCAATTGTCTTAAACGATTATCCAATTCATTGAAAACTATATCTGCAAATAACGCCTTTGAACGATTGGATTGAAGCATCTGGTCTAACTCCTGCATCACACCTGGAATGGAGTCCATCAATCGATGCATTTCCTGTTGATCGCGCAATAGGTTTGCCGTAGCCTCCCAAATTTGCTGATTGACCCCATCGATCCATACGTTCTGTTCTTTGGTAGTATATTCCGCACCCTCCTCTAGATTCCAAGTTCGTTTTGAACGAACATATTGGTTTTCTAATTCCCGATAAGCAGCCCGATGTGTCGTAAATTTATACGTGACAGACAATCTTGTTAACGAATCCATGTTTCGTTTGTAGGGCGCTTCTTGCTTCAGCTTTTGGAGGTCTTTGTAATGACTTTTTGCTATACTTTTCTTGCGATCGAAATTTGTGGTGAAGGTTCTATTCACGTCATAACCCTCGCGGATCAACTTCGTTTGTTCGGCATATTTCATTTGAATTTGCTGATACGCAGTAAATACGGAGTCATAATTCTTTTGTTGCCAGGTAAATTCTTTGCGAAGCTGCGCATTCACCTTCTTTGGAGACTGTCCTAAAGCAATCAACGTAAAGAATGATAATAGGATAGACAGAAATTGATTCATCGGCACATGTTTCGGCAAAAATATCATTTATTCATCCGATACTTCCTAGGATTATCGATAATGTATTGCTTAATCCTTTCGAATTGACTGGAATTTCTGACTATTACGTCATGGTACCGAGATTGCCATTCAAAATTCAACCCGTTCAATCGACTATATTGAGTAACAGCTGATTTAAATCCCCGAATGATCGATGCCAAATTATTCGATTGCGGTTTGAACTCATTCTTTACATTGCCTGTCAAATTGAAATTCTCACAATTTAACCCAATAGTAATTAGCAAATGAACATGATCGGGCATAACAATGAACTCTTCCAAAGTCAAATTCATTTGTGGCCGCATTTCAACAGTTTTCATTAATTCATTCTTGGCAACCTCGCCTAATTCTGACAAAATCATTTGCCCCCTACAAACCATTCCAAAATAAGGTGCTCTGTCTTTTGTACAAATGGTAATAAAATAACTAGCAGCCCTTGAATAATCCCACCACTGAGCCCTCAAAGATGCATCTTTGAACTTTTTCATGTTGTTGTTTCTTATATAATTTAATAGAAAATAGGATTTGAAACAACAGGGAAAAGAGAAATTCAAATAGCAAATAAGAAAATAGGTATTGATAAAGTGATGTGAATAAAATCAGGAAAATTGATGAATTCCGAGAAGCCTTTGAGGTAAAGAAATAATACAAGTAGGGACTGTAAAAATTTAGGAGAGGACAGAAAAATGAAGGTGAGAACAGAAAAAATGGGGACAAAAACACTAAATGTGGGGACAGAAGATCTAAGTGTGGACTAATTAAAATATTTGAGGACTAATTAAAACAAGTGGGGACTATTTGAAACAAGTGGGGACTATTTAAACAAGTGGGGACGCGATGCATC
>CAYRMV010000231.1:0-3501 GCA_964425255.1 uncultured Flavobacteriales bacterium | reverse complement strand
CTGCCTGATCATCCGGAATGGCAATGTTGAATTCTTTTTCGAATTCCATAATCAATTCTACTGTATCTAAAGAGTCAGCTCCTAGATCATTTGTGAAGCTTGCTTCGTTAGTCACTTCGCTCTCTTCAACTCCCAATTTATCAACGATAATTGCGATTACTTTTGACTTGATATCAGACATTTCTACTTTTTTTAATGATTAATTCAGCTTGCAAAGAAATAATATCTGAGCTAAAAAACAAAATAAATACACATTTTATTCCAAGTTTATTCCTTTTATAAATTCAAACTCCTTTGAAATACAAGGTTTTAACGGTGTAATTTATTTCGATGTTTCACGGTGAAAACAAGTGCCTCCCCAATAAATAGTTTGTAAATCAATATGTTGTGTTTGCTTATCTCAAAACAGTATTCTTAAATTGATAATTGTTAAAATCAAAAAAAAGTTTGTACAATGGAATTTTTAGTTTATTTTTAGACTCATGAAAAATTAAATAACCTGGTAAATTAAATTCGAAATCAGTTCGTTTTTCTATACTAATAAATCTTATAACAATTATGAAAGCAACTATCTTAATCCTATTCATCGCTTTTGTGAATTCGCTTTGTGCACAGTTTCAAGAAATTTATGATTATCCAGAATTGAATATTTATGATCAAGTAAAAGATCTCCATTTCAAGAATGAAAACTTTGGTGTTTTTTTAGTTTCACAACAAATCAATGGTAAAGCTTATATTCGGTATGAAGTTACCCAAAACGGAGGAAGTACTTGGTATTCTGATACGTTGAAAGATTTTTCTGTTCAAGGTGATTGTTTAAATATAACTGAATCGGATATTATTTATTTAAGTGGGATGAAAAGACACTACAATGTCAATAATCAAGTTACACCATCTTTTGGCGTTTACAAATCCACAAACAAAGGACAGGATTGGACATATACCCCAATTGATACACAAAATGGTCAAATCCGACACCGAAACTTGGTTTTTCTCAATGACAGTGTAGGAATGTTTGCATACGGTGCTGGTATATATGTGACCATGGATTACGCTGCAACATGGAGCAAAATCAGCAACGATTTCGTTTCACCAATTGGGAAAATTGGAAATACGTTTACGCATCGAGTTGGAGATACGCTTTTTAAATATGATCCTTATTCGGAAACATGGACTTATCATTTGAACGCAATTAACTGTCCTTGTGCCCCGTATTTTTTAGAAAGTAACGAAAATTTTGTTGTAGAATCATTTACATCTAGTGATGGAGATATGTTTGGTTATCCCTACTACAATTTTCCAGTATTACAAATCTCATCAAATGTCCCCACTGTGCCTACTGAATTGCACTTTATGCGATCAGATTTGCTTATAGATGCAAACATTTTTGAAAATCGAGCTATTTTATTAGGTCTATCAAGTTTGATCGTGACAGATGATTGGCAAAATTTTTACTTGCATCCATTTCTGAATGACACTACAGGTTACCACAAAATTAGCTTCATTAATGAATCAGTCGGTTATGTAATATCATCGTCCAATTTACCAAATGGAAATAGAGATTACAAGCTTTGGAAAACATCCCAATTAAATGGAAATCTTGGAGAACTTGTTTCAAATGTCAACCCTACTGCATCACTCTCAGATCTTGATGCGGTTGAGATGAACATCTATCCCAACCCAACAGATGGCTTGCTTCAGGTTAAAATAGAAATTTCTAGTCCAGTAATAGTTAAAGACATGACCGGGAAAATAATAATGGAAACGATCGTCAATCCAGGTATTTCTCCATTAGATTTACGCTCTTTTGAGAATGGGGTTTATTTGGTGGAAATCGGATCCAAAACAAGTAAGGTGATAAAAAGAGATTTGTAAGCCTGAGTTCTGTGGTTTCTCCCCACGCTTTTTGAGAAAAATGAGCTGTCTGCGAAAGAAAGTTCATACCTTTGTAGCATGTCAAAGATTCGAATCGCTCTTTTTGCCTCTGGGAATGGCTCAAATGCCTTGCGAATTGCAGCGCACTTTAACGGTCACCAAACCATCGAAGTAGCATTTATCTTATCAAACAATCCACAGGCGAAGGTAATTGAAACTGCGAAACAGCAGGGAATTCAAACCCTTTGTGTGAGCAATCAACAAATTGAAGAAGGAACAGAACTGCTTTCACTTTGCAAACAACATCAGATTGATTATTTGGTTTTAGCGGGTTTTTTGCGCAAAATTCCCGCTTCACTTATTCAGCAATTTCCTGAACGAATTTTTAACATTCACCCTTCGTTGTTGCCTAAATTTGGTGGCGAAGGGATGTACGGCATGCATGTGCATCGGGCAGTAGTTGCCAACCAAGAACGAGAAACGGGCATTACCATTCATTGGGTAGACGAAGAATATGACCGTGGCGCCATTTTGGTTCAAGCGCGCTGTGCTATTACAGAAGAAGATTCGGCAGAGCAGGTACAACAAAAAGTACAACGCTTGGAACACGCTTATTTTTCGCTTGTGATTGAACAAACAATTTTAATACAACAACACCATGTTTCAGTTTTTTAAAGGATTCAGTCTGGTTGAAATTTTCAAAGCAACCACCGTTTTGTTTGCGGTAATTGATATTGTTGGTTCTATACCAATCATCATCAAAATTAAAGAAAAAAGCGGCGAAATCCATGCTTTTTATGCCACCATGGTTGCGATGTCAATCATGATTGGATTCTTGGTTTTGGGTGAAAGCATCTTGGCTTTGTTTGGTGTAAACGTTGAATCCTTTGCGGTTGCTGGTGCCATCATTTTGTTTGCCATGAGTTTGGAAATGATTCTTGGAGTCCATTTATTTCGGGACGAGGTGTCGGGCAAAACCGCAAGCATTGTTCCCCTCGCCTTTCCAATTATTGCCGGAGCAGGAAGTATGACAACCATCATTTCGCTTCGTGCCGAATTCGAAGCCATCAACATTACGTTGGCGATCATTGTCAATATGGCAATCGTTTATGTCGTTCTTAAACTGACGAAGCGTTTTGAGTTGATTTTGGGCGATGGTGGAATTGCGATCTTAAAAAAAGTATTCGGAATTATTTTATTGGCCATCGCAGTCCGCTTGTTCACAGCGAATGTGAAAGAGTTGTTTTGATTC
This sequence comes from uncultured Flavobacteriales bacterium, assembly GCA_964425255.1. Taxonomy (GTDB): domain Bacteria; phylum Bacteroidota; class Bacteroidia; order Flavobacteriales_D; family Crocinitomicaceae; genus CAYRMV01. Next base: position 374 of record CAYRMV010000231.1, on the reverse strand, counting down.
CTTTTGATTTTTTCCTCTCACCCCTCTTTGTCTCCACCTCAAGGGGAGAAAAATTAATCCTTTCCTCCTCGAGGTGATCAAATTGAACCTTTTTGTCTTGCCGTTGTACAGCGTCAAAACGAGGAGAAATGGAGTTCAAAATTCAAAAACCATGTTTCGAGAATTGGGGTGAAATGCAAAAAAATTCTGTGGGTCGTCATTGCGATGTATGTAGCAAGTCTGTGCATGATTTAACCAAGATGAGTCGTACAGAAATGTTGTTATTTTTGTTGGAAAACTCAAACAACCAAATCTGTGCACGCATGCCCGAGAAAGATATTCAAGTGAAATCCACTGATCTTCCTTTTTTGATGGAAGCTTTTCAAAAAATCAAT
>CAYRMV010000230.1:0-3510 GCA_964425255.1 uncultured Flavobacteriales bacterium | reverse complement strand
CATCAAACAGCCTTTTTATTTGGAGGAAGGTGGAACAATCGGATGGACGGGTGATCCCTACGAAGCAAACCTAAACATCAAAACATACGTTCCTGTAAATGCAAACATTTCTGAGATTACAGAAATTGTAGAAAGTAAACAAGGACCTGTTAATCAACGAATATTGTGTTATTTGAATCTTTCTGGTCAGTTATCCGAACCATTTATTCAATTTGACATCCAAGCACCCGACGCATCCGAAAGTGGAAAAGCGGCTATCACGCGAATAAAAAGTAACTCAGATGAATTAAACAGACAGTTTTTTGCTTTGATGGTTCAAAAGAAATTTTTACCACTTCAAGGTTCATCCAATACGGGTGGAAATACAGCATTTGATCTGCTTTCAACGCAAATCAATCAATTGTTAGATCGCGTTTCTCAAGATGTGCGATTAAATGTAAACATGGACAACGATGCTGTTTTGGGCGAATCGAAATACGAATTTGGTGTATCGAAAAATTTCTTGGATAATCGATTGATTGTGAAAGGTAAATTTGGGGTCGAAAACAACGTGGGCGGAACATCAAGTCAAACAATCATCAACGATGTGAACGTAGAATATCTGCTCGATGAAAATGGTAATTTCCGCGTTAATTTGTTTAACGAATCGAATGATTTCACGGTAATTCAAGAGAAAGATGCTGGTTTGTATACACAAGGTATCGGAATTCAATACCAAGAAGAATTCGGAAGCATTGAAGATTTTCAGTTGTTCCAAAAAACACTGAATCTATTCCGCAAAAAGAAACGCAAAGTGGATACTAACAAAAGCAAGCGTAAACCAATTCCAGAAAATTACAAACAACCAGCGGATAAACCGGAGGAATAAATTCCAAATCGAAGTTAAAAAATTTCTTTAAAAGTTAAATTTCTCCAAACTCTTCCTTATTTTTACGACTTGCTACAAACGATTATTGTTAGAAATCAAAATAATAAATTGAATGAAAAAAGTATTGGTTGCCAACCGTGGTGAGATTGCCAGAAGAGTTATCCGAACGTTGAAAAAAATGAACATCGCTAGTGTGGCTGTTTATTCCGATGCGGATGCCAATGCACCTCATGTTTTAGAAGCAGATGAAGCAGTTTATTTAGGAAAATCACCTTCTTCGGAAAGCTATTTGCGCCAAGATGCGATTTTAGATTATTGCAAAGAATTAGGTGTAGATGGTATTCATCCAGGGTATGGATTTCTTTCTGAAAATGCCACTTTTGCTAAAAAAGTAAAAGAAGCTGGAATCACGTTTATTGGTCCATCTCCAGAAGCGATGGATTTGATGGGAGATAAGTTGTCTGCAAAACAAGCTGTAAAAAACTACAATGTTCCGCTTGTTCCAGGGATTGATCGTGCAATTAGTGATCCAAATGAGGCAATGGAAATTGCGCAACAAGTTTGTTTTCCTGTTTTGATCAAAGCTTCTGCAGGTGGTGGTGGAAAAGGGATGCGTTTGGTTTACAACGTGGAAGAATTACCCGAACAAATGCGAATGGCTCAAAGTGAAGCGCGATCTTCTTTTGGTGATGATGCTGTTTTTATTGAAAAATTCGTGACCAAACCTCGTCACATCGAAATTCAAGTTTTCTCCGATTCTCTTGGAAATCACGTTTACTTATTTGAAAGAGAATGTAGTGTTCAACGTCGTCACCAAAAAGTAATTGAAGAAGCTCCAAGTGCAGTGCTTACACCTGAATTACGCAAACAAATGGGTGAAGCCGCTGTAGCTGTATGTAAGGCGTGTAACTACGAAGGTGCGGGAACAGTTGAATTTTTGTTAGATGCGGATTTGAATTTCTATTTTTTGGAAATGAATACGCGCCTTCAAGTGGAACACCCAGTAACGGAAGAAATAACGGGTCTAGACTTAGTTGAATGGCAAATTCGTGTTGCTCGAGGAGAACGTTTACCTAAATTGCAAGATGAATTACAAATTCAAGGTCATGCGATTGAAGTTCGTGTATATGCAGAAGATGCAATGAATGGATTTACTCCTGACATAGGAAATCTAAAAAGATACCGCATTCCGCAAGGGAAAAACATCCGTGTTGATGATGCTTTTCAAGAGGGAATGGATATTCCAATTTTCTATGATCCAATGATTGCTAAATTGGTTGTTTGGGGCGAAACAAGAGAAATTGCCATCGACAAAACCATTGAAGCAATTGATAATTACCAAATTTCGGGCTTAAAAACAACCTTAGATTTTGGAAAATACGTTCTAAAACACGAAGCTTTCCGCTCAGGTGATTTTGATACAAACTTCATCAAACAATACTTTCAAGATCCAAAAGTAATGCATGAAGCAATGCAGGACGAAGCAGAAGCTTTAAAAGCATCTTTAGAAGAGATTTGGAACCAAATCAAAACAAACAAACAAAAAGAATTCGTTTCTAGACCCATTCATGGTGCTTGGAAACTAATGACTCACTAGTTTATAGATTAAATAAATCTTTTCTATTTGAAACCTCATCCATTTTTTGGTTGAGGTTTTTTATTTAACAATACAAACAAAATGTGATAGTTTTAACAACTAAGATTTTGATTAGTGTCCCAAAAAGGGTAACTTAGCGAAAAGCTATTACTACAATGAAAAAATTTTCATCTCTTAAATGGGGCATTTGTATGCTCTTCTCTTTCTCCTATTTTTTTTCTTTTAGTCAAAAAAGCACTGTTTTACTGGAAAACGAACTGATTGTTGTTTCTGCATCTTACTCAGAATGTGACAATGCGGCAAAAGGAACAGCTAATAATTACCTGTTACTATCAGTTGAAAATAAAACGGATAAACAAATAACAATCCGATTCAACAAAGAGGTTTACTTCAATGGTGTTTGTTCTTCATGTAAAAATGAAAAGGAAATGTATACCGAACTTACACTTGAACCAAATGAAAAACGAAGTGGAAATTGTGAATCATCCAAAGATCTGAAAGTTTTTCATAGCATGAATTCTTCATTTTCTAAACAAAAATTAACCGATTTAAAAATTACTAATTTCATTCAAATTGTAAAGCAATAATCTACTCATTTTACACAATCACTTAAAATACTACTCAAATGAAAAAATGGCTCTTCTTATTCCCATTGCTTTCTTACACTTCGTTTGTATATTCACAATGTAACGTGAATGCCAATGCAACGCAATACAATATTACCTGTGGCGAATCCGTGATTTTATCGCATGTAGGTTCTACTTCCGGTAACATAAGTTTTAGTGAAAATTTTAATAATGGTCAAGCTACTGGCTGGGCTTTTACACAGCAAGCAACTTTCTCTAATCCTTGTAGTCCGAATGGTGTTGATGGAACAACACACATCTGGATGGGAGATCAATCTGGTGTTCCACGAACATTGGAAACACTTCCTTTGAATTTCGGTCCCTCTGTTGCGCCAGCTGGAGGAACAATTTGCTTTGATTTACTTTTCTCTGAACAAGGTGATTCTGCACCCTGTGAAGGTCCAGACGAACCAGACGAA
>CAYRMV010000229.1:0-3543 GCA_964425255.1 uncultured Flavobacteriales bacterium | reverse complement strand
GTAAAATCGAAATTTTTCACAAAAAAAGAGGCTGCCTTTTTGAGACAACCTCCTTGTAATTTATATTTATTGATTTTTTAATTGAATTGATATGGCAATATTCTAACAATCAGAGTGTAGAGTTGAAGTCGGACATAAAATTAGGTTATATTGATGCTAATAATCTTGTTCCTTTTGGTTTGATTTTGAATGAACTTGTGTCTAATTCGTTGGAATATGGAATTGAAGAAAATGGAGTAATTTCTGTTAAAATACAAGAAGATTTAGATCAAGTTTTTTTGATTACAGTGACTCTGGAGTTGGATTCAAAAAAGATTATGTGGAAGGTTTCGGTTCCGAATTGATTCGCATTATAACGGAACAATTAAATGGGGAGTTGAAGAGTGATCATTCCCTTGAGAAAGGTGTTTTATTTCAATTTATTTTTCCAAAATTAGGTTAATACACATTAAACAATAGATTTTAAATAAAAAGAAAGTAGTTTTCGAAATCTTTTTAATACATTGATCTTCGAAATTTACAGCAAGATTGCATTATGAGATTATCATGGCTTTTGTTTTTGTTTTTGTTTTCGTTCATTTGTTTAGCAAGAGCGAATGATACACTGTCACGTGTTTCAATGGGTATTAAAAGAGGTTACTTTTTTAGTGTTTCACAGCCAGATTCATATTGGAATCCGACCTTGGGAGTTTATATGCAGTTACAATCAAAGCGAATGTATCATGGGTTGGATTTTGAATTTATTCATGCCACTTTTCCAAAGGTCTTGCGAAAAGTTCGAGCGCCAGGGATCAGTTATACAATAGGATATCAGGTTCCAACTTGGAGTAAATTTCAATTTGTTTTTGGATTGATGTCAAGTTTTCGAATAGGATATAACTCTTTGTATGAAACAGAGGTTAAAAAAGTTGCTATTAATGGATTTTTCAACCAAAACACACTTTCTTTTGGGCCATCCATTCGTTTACATAGTTTTCATCTTCAATTTGGTAAAAATAATTTTGTTGATCTAGGTGTAGATGTCAATTATTTGTTTGATATGCTCGCTTTTGCTGAATATTCGGATTCATTTGGCGAAAGTCATGATGGTGTGATGGTTCGGGATGATCGTGTATTAAAACATGCTTTTTCGTTTAATTTTCGAGTTGGTTGGGGAAAGGAAATTCTTCAAAACAATGTATCAAGTCGAAAATTACCAAATTAACTATTCTAAGTTTTTGAATGGTTTAATATTACCACTCATCATGAAAAGGGGTTAAATAATGGAATTTTATTGATGCTCCAAGGCTTTTTTGTATCTTTGAAATCCAATTCAAAAGGAAACGAAAAAATGAGTGAAGTACTCTCCAAATCCGATAAGATATCACCTAAAACAGGGAAAGAAACATTGTTACAAGCTTTTCGATTGATGGCAACTGCTAAAACGCTAGCTGAAAAATACGAAGCGAATAAAGAAGTGACTGCGAAATATGTTCATGCTACATCACGCGGACATGAAGCAATTCAATTAGCAGTAGGAATGCAGCTTTTGCCTCAAGATTGGGTTGCACCTTATTACCGGGATGATAGTATTTTACTTGGGATTGGGATGAAGCCTTACGAATTAATGTTACAGGTTTTTGCCAAGAAAGATGATCCTTTTTCAGGCGGGAGAACGTATTATTCACATCCTTCGTTGAATAGAGAGGATATGCCTAAAATCCCACATCAGTCATCTGCAACAGGTATGCAGGCGATTCCAACAACGGGTGTGGCAATGGGGATACAATACAAAGAAAAGTTGGGTTTGTCGCCAGATTATCAAGGTAAAAATCCTGTAGTTGTTTGTTCTTTGGGGGATGCTTCTTGCACAGAAGGAGAAGTTTCTGAAGCACTTCAAATGGCAGCATTGAAACAATTTCCGATTGTTTATTTGGTGCAAGACAATGGTTGGGATATCTCAGCGAATGCGGCTGAAACGAGAGCGCAAGACATGACCTATTATGCTCAAGGTTTTCACGGAATTGAAGTTAGAACCATTGATGGGAGTGATTTTATGTCGTCGTATGAAACGGTTCAAGAAGTATTTGATATCGTTCGATCTGAAAGACGTCCTTTTATAATACATGCAAAAGTTCCTTTGTTGGGACATCATACTTCTGGTGTTCGAAAAGAATGGTATCGTGATGATTTGGAGGAAGCTGCAACCCGTGATCCTTATCCGAAATTGAAAACCTTGTTGCTTGAAAATTCAATTTCTAAATCGGAGATTGAATTGATTGAAAAAGAGGTGAAAGCCTTGGTGGATCAAGAGTACGAACAAGCTTTAACTTCTCCTGATCCCCTTCCTGAATCGGTTACAGATTTTATCTTTGCACCTACTCCAATAACCGAAGAAAAAGGCACTCGTGAACCCAATGGAAAGAAGAAAACAGTGATGGTTGATAGTGCATTATTTGCTGTTCGTGAATTGATGCAAAAACATCCTGAAGCCTTGCTTTATGGTCAAGATGTTGGAGGTAGATTGGGAGGTGTTTTTCGTGAGGCGGCAACATTAGCTCAAACTTTTGGTGATGACCGCGTTTTTAATACACCGATTCAAGAAGCGTTTATTATTGGATCAACCGTAGGAATGTCAGCAGTTGGATTAAAACCAATTGTTGAAGTTCAGTTTGCAGATTACATCTGGCCTGGATTAAATCAATTGTTTACAGAAGTTTCGAGATCGTACTACTTATCCAACGGTAAATGGCCAGTTAGTTGTATCATTCGGGTTCCGATTGGTGCTTATGGTTCTGGTGGACCTTATCATTCATCCAGTGTAGAATCGGTATTGACGAATATTCGAGGGATAAAAGTGGCGTATCCTTCTACAGGTGCTGATTTGAAAGGATTAATGAAAGCGGCTTTTTATGACCCAAATCCAATTGTTATGTTGGAACACAAAGGACTTTATTGGTCTAAAATTCCAGGGACAGAAGGTGCAATGTCAATAGAACCGGATGAAGATTATGTGATTCCTTTTGGAAAAGCTCGAATTGTTCAGGAAGCAGTTTCGACGTTTGTTGAACAAGGTGATTCAGCGGTTATTATTACCTACGGACGAGGTGTTTACTGGTCATTAGAGGCAACAAAAGCATTTGAAGGACAAGTAGAAATTGTGGATTTACGAACGCTAAATCCGTTGGATATGGAAACGATTTATGCGGCAACAAAACGACATGGAAAGGTAATGTTAGTAACAGAAGAATCCATTGAAGCATCTTTTACACTCGGTTTAGCTGGACGAATTCAGCGCGATTGCTTCAAAGATTTAGATGCACCCATTTCAATTGTTGGGTCGATGGATACACCAGCTATACCTCTGAATTCTACGTTAGAAGCAACTTTATTGACTAATTCAGATAAAGTAAAGAATGAGCTTGAGAAATTATTGTCTTTTTAAAGAATTTAGTTCGCATCAAGTTAGTTAGATAGATAGATTGTAAAACCGCTTCAAAAGAGCGGTTTTGTTTTTTATCGATTTTAAAAATTAATTTTTTCCGCATTCAATGTACATTCAAT
>CAYRMV010000228.1:0-3609 GCA_964425255.1 uncultured Flavobacteriales bacterium | reverse complement strand
AAAGTAACCGGATTGAAAAGTATCGTCAGTAAGTAGAAAAGGATACTTTTTTGCGTATTCATCCAAGTTTTTGAGCAGCAAATCAGCTTCTTTTACCACATCGAATTCGTCTTCATCATCCATTTCAGCAAAACGCTCATCGTCCTGATATTTATCAGAAAAGTAGGCAAGAATTGAACGCGACAAAACGCTTTGAATTTGAATATTTAAGGGGTTATTCAGATACGCAAGCTCCGCAAAATCAAGACGCTTCTTTTGATTTCCTTTTACATTGTAATAATCAGAATATGATAGATAATAGAATCCTTTCAACTCTTTTTTCAGGGTGCTATCGGTTACTGCGTTGTTGATCAAATTAAAACTCGAATCTACAAACGGACGTTCACCTTTTTCATTCAGATGCTCGTACAAGAACCTTCCATATACATAGTGCACATAAGAAGATTCTTTTTTCTCCAAATTTGCATAGTCGATCAAGTACTGAAAATCTGCCAAACGATCGTATTTCGCTTTATCCAAAAGTTCAAACAGCAATTCACTTTTAAAGATCTTAGTCTTTCGAAAACGGTAGAACTTTTCAGCTTTTTTGATCGTTTCGTATGCATCTTTATAATTTTCATTATCGGTTAAAACGATCGCTTCATTGAAATACTGAATTCCAACCAACTCCTTTACAGTGATCTCTCCATTGTAGTTGTAGAAATGGTTATAAATATCTACTTCAGACTTTAAATTCAAATCTGTTCTATCGATCAATCCTAAACGAAGTAGAGCTTGAACAGCCTGCGATACATTCTTTCTATTCGGCATAAACGAGGCGTCTTCCTTGGCTGTCATTTCAACGGAAATAGCAAGGGTTTTGGGATATGCCATGATGTAAACATGATTCGGCTGTTCTTGAATATTAAACGGTATATTCAATTCACCCAAAACTAGTGCAAACAAAGCCGTAGCTGAAACGCAATTGTAATGTCCCGTTTCAAAAATCTCATGGAATGGAGAAACCAACTTGTAGGTCTTCAAAAATTCGTCATGTACATTTTTATGAAGCGTTTTAATCAGTTTTGCTTCAGGATAACGCATGATTTTCGAAGATTTTATCTCAGCAATGAAGGAATCGAATCGCGATTTTACTTTTAAAGTTCTAGCATCAGAGGCTTCTTTACCAAAGGCCATGAATAATTCCAAATTTGTAGCATTCGGATCTAATAGAATTCGTTCTTCATATGCAGTCTGAAAATTCAGATCTTTCAAGATAGACGATTGGGTGTAGGCTGGCAACAGAATTAGACAGAATAAAAAACTAATGAGAAGTTTCATGATACAGGACGTAAGTAATGATTAGAGATAAAGTTTTTCAATTTGTTCTATTTATTTGCTGTTAATTAGTTTTCAACAACTTATAACGATAAGTCTTTCCATTAGAGTCAAGTATACAAATTGTGTAATTTCCAGTTGCAATTTCATTCATATTTATGGAACTAGTGCCAATAGCAAGCTCCCCTTTACTAACAATTCGTCCGGTTTGATCTTGCAAAATGAACTCTGCATGTAACATCCCAATATTTTCAATTAACAACACATCAGTAAACGGATTTGGATAAATGTCGAAATATTGCTCCGCGTCTTGAACACCCATACATTCATCAACATAAATAGTCGCATTATCGGCATTTTCACAACCATGTTGATCGACATATGTGTACGATAAGGTATGCGTTCCTTGGCCAGATGATGCCGGATAGAAAAATGTCCCTAACACTCCGTTCCCAACGTAAACTCCCCCTTGCGGAGTACCACCATTTAATTGAATAGGCCCAAAATTAACACATACACTGTCTTCATTCAACGTACCGAACAGTACTTGTGTAGGTGAGGCTATGAATAATGTGTCCTGAGATGGGGATGTGAAAATCACTTCGAAAGGAGGGGTAATATTCTGAACTGGCACATTTAATTTTCCATTACTCGCTAAAATAGTCTGATTTGATTCAATTCCACCTCCATTTTGAACGATATCAAATGTTACCGTATCAAGATTAAAATAATGTGATAACTGTAAATCAATAGTATCGCCATTGTAACAATGAATTGAATCAGGAGCTTCCATATAACTGCAAAGGATGTCAGCACAACTTGCATATTGTAGCAATAAAAATAACGAATCACCATTGTAATTAGGACCATTAATATCCTGCCAATATCCTGGATTGCCCCTAAAAATCGCAAGATCGCCACATGCACTGGCCGCCATCTTGATTTCAGGAAATATATAACTAATAGTGGTGTCCTGATCTATAACTTTCATTTCTACAGGCGTACCATTCTCATCAAGATGGGTAATGAAATGTTTATTCGCTATGCCATTCAAGAACGTTGCATAAGCGTTCGGAAGTGAATTGTAAATTGGATCGTATGGACGTTCTATTCCAGCCATTATGTGTGACTCACTATTACCTAAACTGAAATTATCTTTAGTAAAAGTAGCAATGTAAGTTTGGTTGGTTCCTCGACTATAAGCGATGTCTTGTAGGTAACTATTTGTCCCTAGAGAAAGCCAATTCATATTATAGTTCGTATCAATATTCAACACGAAAGTACCCGAGGGCATTGGAATAATTGAATCAAGAATTTGAACGACTGGATCAGTTGGAAAAGAATACGTGTTTTCACCCCAGTTTCCGGCAATAGTTACATTGTCATTTTTATCAACAAACATTGCTGGAATATCACCTCTATTCTGTATGGTTTTACCGATGTTTTGAACGTCATAAACTCCAATGTTCGGCTGGTACTTCATGATGAATGTACCAATCGATGCATTCGTCATTTCTAATTGAGGATAACTTTGACTAACAGGATTTTGATAATTTCCAACAGCTACAACTTCACCTGTTGACAAAACGTCGATTTGTGGAGACCAATAAGAAAAGCGACCGTATCCCAAGCCGCCTGTTGAGACTTGATAAGACTCCGAAATAAACGGAATACTTTGAAAAAATCCCGGAGTGAAATCTTCATGATACAACATGGATCCATTATCAACATTTAGAGTAACAAATGTGATAAAATTATCTCCATAAAGGGATGCATGAACTTTATTGCGATCTTCAACGACATCGGTTATTCGTGTATTTAGGCCTAACCCCAAAAGATTACTAAGATCAGTTCGCCAAACCAAGTCCCCGTTGCTCTTATTCAGTTTGAGAACAAAACAGGAACTTTTATCATTTGGACTCGGGTCAGGAAAATTAATCAATGCATCATTATATGGTTCCTTTCCTTGAATCCACATGGCTATAATAGGATTTCCTTCGTCATCAAAGTCCACTTCTTCGATCAATATTGCTGACATATCGTTTAACGCCCAACCTTGATCTATTGCTCGTTTTTCCCAAATGAAATTCCCGAAGTGATCGTATTTTGCAAGTATGTATAATGGCACATTAGTAAAATTTGTCTTTGAAGCCCGAATCTCATACAAATTTCCAGATTGATCCATTTTCACACGATGCAAAAAATCATCTCTATGGAGTTTTTTGACATTGCAAACCGAATCCATTTCAATAGCTTGTTCGGCGTAATGAATGAAATTAATCATGGAGTCTA
>CAYRMV010000227.1:0-3609 GCA_964425255.1 uncultured Flavobacteriales bacterium | reverse complement strand
ACATACATTCGCCGTTTCCCGCGTAATATTTGGGCTGGCATGTTTGGATTTGATAAAAAAGCGTATTTCCAATCAGCAGAAGGATCTGAACAAGCTCCTGACATTGAGTCTATGCGCAAAAACTAATTTGGATGGCAACGCGTACTTTTTTTTCAGAAACGCAACAAAAAAAGATTGTTCAGGCAATTCAAGAAGCGGAAAAAAATACCTCAGGCGAAATTCGTGTTCATCTTGACAATTCCTGTCCTGATGATCCGAAACAAAGAGCCATTGCCGTTTTTAATCAACTCAAAATGTATCAAACAGAGCTCCGAAATGGGGTTCTGTTTTACATAGCAACGCAAGATCGAAAATTAGCCATTGTGGGCGATAAAGGCATCAATGAAGTGGTTCCTTTGAATTTTTGGGACGATGTCAGAGACACCATGCTCTCGCATTTTCGGCAAGCTGAATTTGATAAAGGACTAATAAAAGGAATTGAAATGACGGGAGAAAAACTCAAAGCATTTTTCCCATTTCAATTAAATGACACCAATGAATTATCCAACGATATTTCATTTCAAAACACAACAAATGAAACAGACTAATTGGATACTAAAATCAATTTCAATTCTTTGTTTGTTTTTACTTCCTTTTGTCGGATTTTCTCAACAAAGAACTGGTATTCCGGCAAAACCCAAACCAGAAAGACTAGTTAACAATTTATCGAAAGAATTTCCAGATTTTTTAACCAAATCGGAACAAGAAAAACTGGAAAAAAAACTCGTTCAATTTAGCAATGAAACATCCAACCAAATTGTCATTGTGATTGTTGACGATTTGAATGGCTACGAACCTTGGGATTTCGCTACGGAATTGGGACAACAATGGAAAGTGGGACAAGAAAAAGAAGACAACGGAATCGTCATTTTAATCAAACCAACAGGTGGAGCGGGACAACGTAAATACCACATTGCAGTTGGCTACGGATTGGAAGGAGTAATTCCCGATTTAACTTCCAAACAAATCCAAGAACGTGAATTATTGCCTCTATTAAAAGAAGGTCGCTTTTATGATGCTTTGGATCAAACAACCGATGTTTTGATGCAATTAGCCAAAGGCGAAATCAACAAGAAAGATTACAACAAAAAAGCAAGAAGTCCTATTCCATTTGTTTTAGGACTACTGTTTTTTGTTATTATCATTATTCTAGCAATCAAAAACAAAGGAAAAGGCGGAGGTTTCACCATGGGTTCTGGTGGTGGATTCGGCGGTTTTGGTGGTTTTGGTGGCGGAAGTTTTGGTGGTGGCTTTGGCGGCGGCGGTTCAAGTGGCGGTGGAGGCTTTGGCGGTTTCGGTGGCGGAAGTTTTGGCGGCGGCGGTTCAGGCGGAAGCTGGTAACAAAAACAGCAACAATCTCAGAATTAAATAAAATGAAATAAAAAGAGTCAGCTTATCGCTGACTTTTTCCGTTTATATTTACAAAAAAATGCACTATGAACATGAAAATATGGAAGTTTCTTCCCCTTCTCGCTATTTTGTTCTTTCATTCAATAGCCTTTGCTGGGAATTCAACTGACGACAGATTAACCAAGTCTTCGAACCAAGAAAAAATGAAGATTTATCTTGAATTAGTTGATGAAGAACTCAAAAAAGATCCAGATAAAGCACTAAAATGGAGTAAAGCTTGTTTGGCAATCGCACAAAAAGAAAAGAACTATTATTATCAAGTTGAAGCAAACCGAAGTTCAGGAACTATTTTCAAACGAAAAGGACTATACGATAGTGCATTGGTTTATTTCCAAAAAGTTGAAACGCTCGCAAAACAGAAAAATGACGAAAAAATTCTAGCTGATGTTTACGGTAATCAAGCCGCAATTTTCATTGATCAAGGAGAACTTGAAAAAGGAATAGAATCAACTTTCAAAGCGATCAAATTACAAGAAAAGTTTAAGAATCAACGAAAAATCGGACGGATGTATGTGAATTTAGGCGACGTATATGCTAAATTAAACAACAATAAAAAGGCCCATTATTACCTAAATCTAGCCATCCGAATTGCTCAAAAAGAAAACGATTTATCTCTTTTAGCTGCGGCCCAAAACACGTATGGAATTAGTTTTACGTATACGGGCGAGTTGGATAGTTCACTCGTTTATTTTCAACAATCAGCCCAAATCAGAGAAAAACTGAAAGAATACGCTGAATTGTATTGGAATTACAACAACATAGGTGGAATTCACTATTATTCGCAACAATTTGATCTCGCTTTGGAATATTTCAACAAAGCCCTTCAAATGGGAAAAAAAATGGGATCTCCATCAATTGAAGCCACCACACTCAACAACATTGGAGCGATTTATAAGGAAATGAATCAATATGATTTATCCATAAAACATCATCTGATGGCATTGAATTTGGCGCGAAAAATCAAATTATCCAATGTTGAACTCGATGCACTTGAAAACCTAAAAATCACGGCCGAAGCGAAAGGTGATTACAAACAAGCATTTCAATTTCAAAATGAATTTATTACATTAAAAGACAGTGTTTTATCACAAAAAACTAAAGAAAATGTCAACAAAATGCAAATTCAATATAATGTTGAGAAGAAAAACACGAAAATCAAAACGCAAAATCAACTTCTTCAAAAAGCAAATACAATTCGATTAACATTAATTATTATTTCCATTCTAATTCTCGTTATCGCCGTCATCAGTATTCTTAGTTTAAGAAGCAAACAAAAACAGAAAATTCAAGCTGTCTTGTTTGAAGAAAAACAAAAAGGACTAAAACAAATCATTGAAACAGAAGAAAAAGAACGAACTCGAATTGCGAAAGAATTACACGATGGTGTGGTTCAAGATCTTACGGTTATTTTTCATCAAGTCAATCAATTATCAACGCTTTCTGATGATCAAAGAATAGTAAAAATAGACGATTTACTTACGCACATCAAACAAACTTCAACAGAACTAAGAAGTATTTCTCATCAAATGATGCCCTTGGTTTTACAAGAAAAAGGTCTTGTACAAGCACTAGAAGAACTTTTCGAACGGAGTTTTTCTACGTTACAGATCGAATATACATTTGATATTTTTGGTGTAGAAGAAAGATTGCCACAAAAGATCGAAATAAGCTTGTATCGAATTGCGCAAGAATTAATTAACAACATCATCAAACACAGTGGTGCAACCGAAGTAAGTTGTATTTTAAGAAAAAAGGATCAGTTTCTGCTTTTTGTGTTGGATGATAATGGAAAAGGAATGATCGAATCAAATCTGAAAAAAGGAATTGGTCTAGAAAGTTTACAATCAAGAATTGAATTTATCAATGGTAAAATGGTCATGGATTCTGAAGGAGAAATGAAAGGTTTACACACATTTATTCAAATTCCAATTACATAAAAAAGCGCTGATTCAACGTCAGCGCTTTCAAACAAATTAGTTCAATTTCATTATTGTTGTCTAACAACAAATTGAACACGTCTATTTTTAGCTTGTTTTAATTCATCATCGTCAGAATCTGAAACTTCTTTGCTTGGATCATCTGCACCTTGTGGAGTTCCGATTAAACGATGTTCTTCAACTCCTTTTTCTGTCAAATACGCAATAATAGCTTCGATACGTT
>CAYRMV010000226.1:0-3654 GCA_964425255.1 uncultured Flavobacteriales bacterium | reverse complement strand
CGATGCCATGAGAAACGACGAAAAGAAAGTTGCCCGAATTTGGTAATCTCTTATTAAAACTTAAAACAAAGAGGCTGTCAGTTTTGGCAGCCTTTTGTTTTTACCAAAATTATATGATTTTATAACTCTTTCACCCACTTCAAAACGTATGTATTTCCAAAAATATCATTGATATATATCAAGTAAACCCCAGCGGATAGATGTTGAAATGAAATACTTGTTTGTTGTTCGATTTTTGTAACTTGTTGCAATTCATTCCCATGTACATCAAGCAATTTCCATGATTCGATTTTCTCAGGCTGGCTCAAATACAATTGTCCCTGATCTTTCACTGGATTGGGGAAAATAGAAACTGAAGAAGCAAGTTGATTTTCAAAAATGTTCAAAGCCAAATTAAAATGAATGGCTCCCACAGCATCTAAATCAAAACCACCGGATGCGAAAGGTGTTGGAAAAGGATCATTCACGATATTTCCAACTGCATCATACGTAGCAAACTCAGGTTCAATTGCTCCCACAACATCTATAACGCGGACATGTGTAATGGCATTTTTGTTTAATAAAGGGTCATCGGGTAAATCACTCAAATCGAATGGAGTACCAAATCCTTGCTTGTATTTTCCTGCTAAATTGTGAACAAAGCGGCAATCCATCAATCCAAAGCTAAAAATCTGGTCTTCAAATTGATTTTCTGAATGAGCAGGAAAACGAAAAAAATGTTCCCCATCTGAACTTACATCTACAAAAGCTAATTCTAAAAAATCTGCTTGAAAACTGTTTTCAAATACAGCAAAATCAGGTCCTTCCCCATCAAAAATTGTTCCTTGAAAAGTCAATGTTGCTTTTCCTCCATCACCTAAACTCAACACATTCATGGAATTCCCTTCCGCAGGTCCGATAGCATCAAGCGCTTCTCCGTGACTGACTTTGTTACTTCCATCTAATTCGATTGTAGTATCAGAAATTTGTAAAAATCCCCGTTCAATTTCGACACCTGTTGCCCAAGCCATAAAAACCGAACTGTCTTTGTGTATGGCTGTTGTACCAACTTGACCCGCCGGAGGTGCATAGCTTTGTGCAAAATACAAAGATGGAAATAGGAAAAGGCAAAATAGAATATTTTTTCTAAATAAAGTGTTCATTTTAAATTCTTTAATGATTAAAATAGAGCAAAGCACTAGGGTTTAAACCAACAGACCATTTTTTGAGATAGGTCCCTTGAGTTGAATACACATGGATAAAACCTTCATTCGTGTAGTGATTTGCATCCAACAGATAAATTTCTTGTTTTTCCAAGTTTGGATAAATTCCATATAAGGTGTTGACTTGACTTAAATCCAAGAAATGGGATTGCAAAATCGATTCATTTTCAGGATCAAACAATGCGAGTGTTGCATCATGTGTTGTTTGGTTAAAATTGGTAATCAACAAATTATCTCCGAATCGTGCTAAACCAGTAGCTTCAAATGTAAATGTTTCTTCCACTTGATCGGAATCACGGTGAAAACGATGCAAGCGAGCTGGAATTGTACTGTAATTCCCTCTTGAAATCACATAAATATCCCCTACTGCATCTGCCACAATGGCTCCTGGGTTTTTCCCTACCGTCACTCGTTGAATTTCCGTTTTCAAGTTCAAATCAATCACTGAAACCGTCGAATCATAGTGAGGTGCATTCAATCCTCCCGAATTGGTAACAAACAATTTATTTCCCGAAATAGTCAATTCCTCAGGGTTTCTTCCAACCGAAATTCGATGGGTGATTTGAAGTGAAGTTGTATCTAAAACATCAACAAAACCGTCAAAACAAGTAATCCAAACAAAACCATGTGAGCATGCTATGTTGCGTGGTTGTTTTGCTTGTCCATTGTGTTGCATCTGAATTTGCTTCAATGATTTTCCTGAAAAAGCATCTAAAACTTCAATTGTACTTGAAACACTCACTGTTACATAGATTTTTCCTCCGTAACGTTTCATATCATTTCCAGTATCACCTAATTCACGATTCGCTTTTTGAAAGAAAAATTGACTGTTGCTACTACCACTTGTTACATCAATCCAGGTCATGGATGCGTTATTCATTTGAAATAAACCTTCGTTCAAGACTAAGATTCCCTTGCTAAGTTCATGTGTTTCTGTTTGGGGCGGTTTTATCGATTTCTTGCAAGAAAACAGCACTAAAACAGTAATAAATAAGACAATTTTATAAAGCATATTGCAATGAAAATAAATAATTTCTACCGGGCATCACATAATACCGAACGTAAGCATACGAAGTGTCGAAGCCATTTTTAACCATAAACGAAAGACGTACAGATTGTTTTTTCCAAGTTAACGTGTGAAATACCTGCGCATCCCACAGCGAGAAACCTGCAACACGATTTGAAGACGTGTTTTGTGCCAACGCAAATCGCTCGGACTGAACGAGTGTTTGAATGGAAAATCCTGTTTGTTTGCGCTCAATCATCCATCTTGCATTTCCCGTATGTACAGGCAAATATGGAAGTTGATGTCCGAAAGTAGGACTTGATTTTTCCGTATGGTCCAAAGCGCGTTGAAACGTGTAATTCAAGTTCAAGGAGGTTTTCCATTTTCCAAAAGAAAAGGAAGTTAAAAAAGTCGCTTCGGATCCATAAATCGTAGCCATTCCTACGTTTTGCATCGACCAAATAAAGGTATTCTTAGTCGGTATTGCGACAATTTTATCTTCTACCAAATTGTAGAATCCTTGAACACTCCATTGAAAAGAAAGTTGTTTGAATACTTTTTCCCACAAGGAACCGAAATTCAACTGATTAGCTATTTCTGGACGTAAATGAATATTTCCTACTTGATTGTAATACAACTCATTAAAAGATGGCATTCGAAACGATCGTTTAAGTGAAATTTCTGGTAATCCCAGCCATCTTTTTTTCCCATTCGCTCGAAATGAAACTATTCCAGAAAGGGCTGAACGGTGATTTTGAACGAGATTAACTTCATTTTTCAACCATTCTCCTCCTAGTTGAGTGAAAATGATCCAATTTGATTTTCTACCTAGTTTGTATTGCCAATTCATCAATGATTTCAAGTGTATACGTTTGGGATCGCCTTCAAATACATTTTCGGCTTGCAAGTATTGATAATTTTGCTCTATTCCGAATGAAAAAGTATGCTTTCCTACAATTCTACGCATGTTAATTCCTTGTTGAATTTGCTGCTGAAAATACCATTGAGATAAGTAGCCTTGTGCATTCAAATACGACGAGTCGAGGTAGTGCATACGATCCAATCGAATGGATGCATACGTGTTTATCGACCAATCCTTTTTATGCCAACGATACGAAAAATTGGCTTGATGTGCATCTTGAAATAAGTGTTGATCACCAATCGGACTATAAAAAATAACTGCTCCTGGCAAGCCTTTATCCGATTGCGAAAAATGGTAATTTACAAGGAATAATCTCGAGTTTCTAAATCGAACCCCCATTCCTATTCCAGAAGAAATTAATGAAGAATTAATAGTTATCCCTGAAAGTGAACAGATAAAGCCTGAAGAAGCTAAGGAAAATACTCCATCAAACGAAATAAAGGAATCCAATGAAAAAGCATCTGAAATTGATATAGACGATCAAGCAAATTTATCGCTTATAGACTATGATGAAAAATCCGATG
>CAYRMV010000225.1:0-3661 GCA_964425255.1 uncultured Flavobacteriales bacterium | reverse complement strand
TAATTGTCTTCAACACCACAACCTACGCAATTCGTCCCACTTGCCCATAACGGTTAGTATAAGCGTAGTGCGGGATTTTGAAATACTTTACTTTCAGTATAGCACTTGGTTTATTTAATGCAAATAACTTAATATTAAGCACTTTCGCCCGCATTACGCTTATACATTGTTGGCAGTAGTTTATATTATTCACGTAAATTTATTTAATCATCATCATAATAAAAAATATTAAAACAATTACATTTATTAAATATCCATTCGTATTGAGCCAAGTATTGAATTGTTCTAAATATATGGGACCTTTTTTTCCTAATGAAAGATACGCAAGCAAAGGCAATCCTGCTATGAGAGCAACGGCTCCAAAAAAGGGCAAAGCAGCAATAAATGGTTGCGAATTACTATTCAAGATGCTTCCAACGGAAAAAGTTGCAATAATGTCTGTTGGCATAATTGCAATCAAAGTAAGTCCGATGACGAAGATTTTACGAAGAGATGCAGAAGTAATGTTTTGCATCCATTTAGGTGCTTCTGTGATATTGTTTCTATTCTTTATTGACCTTATTATCAAATAGATAAATAGAATAATAAGCAAATGTTTGAGCAAAGGCCTACCTGCTATGGATAAGTCTTTAAGTCCAATTAAAGATGCTAATTCATAATATATAAAGGTTGTTAAAATCAGTGTAGCAAGTACAGCCGTGATATAAATTACAGAACTTTTTATTGGGTCTTTTCTTGTAATTAATAGTACTGCTACTAATATTTGAGGACCTAACATCACTGTCAGAGAAAGTGGTAATACGGGTATATTTGTCATAAGTTTGTTTTTACCTTTTGTTTACGCTGAACTTACTTATTGAGTTCAACTTCTGTTTCTTTTCTTAATTGCTCAATTTTATCACGTAATTCACTTTTAATTTTTGAAGGAATATCTTTTAGTTTCTTTATCTTGAAAGAAAGAACTATTGCTGAAATACCAAAAAAGATAAATGAAAATGCAGTTAGCCATACCAAAGAAAAACCGGTAAATATCGGATGGGCTATTAAAAAGAAAGAAACCAACAATGACAATATACTTAAAATTGCCAAATCTCCCCATTTTAGTGATTTTATCTCTTTGAGGTCAAATGCAAAACCTATACCCATAATAGAGTGGAACATTAACACGAAACCAACATATAGTGGAAGTGTTGTTATGGATATTGCAGGGTTTGCCAATAAATATATTCCTATAAATAAGGTCATTATTCCCAAGGCTAATTGCCATCCCCAACCTGAAAGAGAATTCCGGTTACTAATTGAAAAATAAATGTCCAATATGCCTGAAACAAGAAACGATATACTAAAGATATAAGAAAGTGTAACATAAGTTTCTAACGGGACGGTAAATACATAAATCCCAAGAATTATAAAAAGGATTCCTACAAACATTGATAAATACCAATGTTTAACAGTGTTTGTGATGGTTTTAAAAATTTGTGTCATAATTTTATATTTTAAATATTAATAATAGAATATGCATATTGTTTGTATTGTCAAAAGAACTTTAATTTATTTCTTGGGTTCTGCTCGATAAAACCTTAAAGTGTTTTTTATTTACATTTATCGTTATTGTTTTTTTTAATTTCTGCCAACGTTTTGCAGCTACCCGAAGGTGGCGATTTCGGAGCACTTCACTATCAACTAAGCAGAAACTTTGATAGAAGCACAAAACTTGATTTAACCAATTAACCGCCACTTTTGGGTAGGTGCTGTTATAAGCCGTTTTTTCTTTTTCTATTGTCATTCTATATAATACCAAGGTATATTAAAAAGTCCTTTTTTTAGGTCAATTTTTATTGTTTGCCCTATTTGAATTTCGTCATATTGACTACTTGCTACCGATATTTCCTCTTTGTCATAATGATGTCCCCAAGGATTAACTTTAACATAATAAGTTTTACGTCCTCTTCTCCCTTTGCTTATTCTTTTATCAACTACTTCTGTTTCATAAACTTGCGGTTCAGATTTGTCATAAACACAGTTTGCTCCATATGTTCCTGCATAGCTATATAAAAATACATTGAAGATAAGGGATAGGTAAATCCAAGTTTTGTTTTTCGTTGTGTTGTCAATCACCTTGTGTGTTGCAAATAAAATAACCAACATAATTGCAAATGCAATTGTCCCGGGAATAATCATACTGTAAAAGCTCTCAAATTCATAATCAAGTAGAACTCTAAGCAAAATTATCCAAGCAGCAAAGTCGATAAAGTCCGCTACATCATATTTGTCGCTACCATCGTCATCTTTTGAGATTTCAACAAGACTTGCAATACTTGGTCTGCCTGTAATTCCATTGAGGATAAGTCCAAGGATAGGCATACATAATAATGCAGTAAAAAGAATGTCGTAAGGTTTTGGATAAAACAAAAACCAAAATCCAAGTCCCATTGTAATATATTCTAACCAGTCGAGTTTGTGAAAAGTCAACTTAGAAAGTGTCACTTTATTTCTATTTTCTTTTCGTTTATTTCGTCTTGCTACTGTCATTTCTGTGTCGTCCTAAAATGGCTTATAACGGTTCTCAGCTATACGCAGGCAGGGAATTTTACCACTGAACTTCCTACGAAGAACTGAACTTCAAATTTACCACTTTCCTGTCCTACGAAGCACGAAACCCCTGCTTGCGTATAGGTGATGTTACCTGCTGGTGTTCTTGTTTTCATGTTTGTTAAATCGTTCATTTTCTTAGCATTTTCTTCATTTCGTCTATTGAAAAAGGCGGTTCTTTCTTATGTATTATTGAATGGCAATTTGGGCAAACTGGAATCAAGTCTTTTATTGGGTCAACTTGATAGGTTTTGCCAATTTGGGCTACTGGTGTCAAATGGTGAACGTGAATAAAACCCTTCCCGATTTCTCCGTATGCCTTTTCAAAATCAAAATCACAAACGGCACATATTGCTTTCCAATGTTTAACACATAATTCTCTTGCCTTTGAATTTCGTTCGTACGAATTGACTGTTACTGTCTTTTTTAAGCCTTCGTAAAATTCCGTTTCAATTTCGAGTGGTAGTTCTTCTGCATAAGAAATGTCTCCCGTGAGATTTGTCTTTTCTAATGCAATTTTTAACTCTGGTCTTAATTGCCAAACGAATTTTGTTCCTTCATCCCAACCATTAAAAAACAAGTCCCAAAACTTGTATTGTTTTTCACTTCTCTCGGTGAAGTTTATGTCATACTTGGTGGATATTCTTTTTGCATATCTGCCAATTTCAAGATTTAATGGTGGGTGTGTAGTTTCTAAGATTAGGGCAATTTGACTTGCATATGCCTTTTGGTCTTGAAATGAATACAAGGCTTGAAAAATTGACAAGTCAAGTTCGTTTGTAAGTTCATTATCTAAAAGTATGTCTGACCATTCAGAAACATTTAATTCGGTTGCGTTTGAAGGTTTTATTTTTGGTCTTTCTACAACTTCATTTTTGATTTCAACATCTTCTTTTGGTTTTTCTGTTGTCTTTGTTATTTCACTTTCTTTTATGTCAAAGTGAATTTGACCAAGTATCCATAGAAAAGTATGTGCATCTAAAAGGGTTGTGTTTTTGTCTTTTGCTCTTAAAAAATCTCTTGTTTGTTTAATTAAGTCCAAGTATGAAGCGTAAATTTCCCAAGAAGC
>CAYRMV010000224.1:0-3697 GCA_964425255.1 uncultured Flavobacteriales bacterium | reverse complement strand
AACTGATTTATTTTACTGATTTTCAGGTGCTTAATTTTTTGTCATGTACTAAGAAATTTTTATTAAGCAATATTTTAGCAGGAAAGGATAGAGTGTCTCTTTCTTTTGCTGTTAAGTGGCTATTTGGATTTAATTTTAGATTTTCCATTCTTCAAAACCTCTGTTTTCAATTAAGTAATTGCAGCTTTTTTGTAATTGCGAAATACCATTATTCTTCCACATATCAAAAGAATAGTTTCCCAAAAGAGCAACTTGAATCTCTTTTTGGAATCGGTTAGATTGATGTTCATTAATGATTCCCCAATAATCAATAATCAGATTTTTTTGTTTTTCAATAAGTTCTGGTGATGGTATTTTATCTCGCTTTTGGTTGTTTATTTTTGAATCAGATGGAAGTAAGTTCCAAAGATCATTGTTTTTCCAAACTGAAAAAGGAATCAAATGGTCAATGTCGTAGTTTGAAATTTTTCTACCTGTCCAAACGCAATAAACTTTGCCTTCTTTTTTAAGAATATCCTTGTACAATTTCTTTGACTCCTTGATCTCACGCACCGTAATTGGACTTTTCAATACCTCATTTAATACTTCGTGAATGGATAGATCATTTCGTGAAGCATTCACTGAAAAAACAGCCCATTTAAACAGTATGGAGTCTTGTCCATTAACAAAACTGCCTAAAATTTTAAATGCTTCATAATATTCCAAAGGAATCGAGAAAGTTCCGAATTCATTGATTAATGATTCAATGTCTATGTTTGTGCGTTTTTTAATTTTCGGATTTTCGTAATTGAAAATGGAATAAAAATCATTTGAGATCGAACGTCCAATATATTTCATTGGCATTTTTGTGATTGTATCTCTCAATTTTTTTGCCAATTCGAAAAAATCTAATTCTAAATCACTTGGTATTCCTTTATTTTTCAAATCATTATAAAAAGCTGAAAATCCTCCCCTAGTTTCATAATCTGAAATAAGTTGTTTAAACTGATTACCAAATGCCAAATTAATTTCACCATTTATTTGAGGTATCACAACTTCAGATTGTAAAATAGGATAGTAATACAACAACCATTTTTCAATCAAAAGGCCAGTAGGAATATGAACCCTATCTTTTAAAAATGAGATATAAGGTGAATTTTCTTGAATAATATCAATTACTCCACGCAAAAGCGCAAACTTGTATGTCGTTGACTTACTATCTCTTTCGATTATTTTGCTGATATTATAAAAGACTTCTTTGTTCATTTGATTTTCAATAAACTAATTCATCATTAAGATACAAATATGACTTGGGATGATAAACTATAAAATCCTTTCGTTGTATTGTTTTTAATTATTCTAAGTCAGATTTATACGGGTATGAATATAAGAATATTTTGTTAACAACATTCATTTTTTGTCTTAATCTAAACCCATCAAAAAAATCCTATTACCAAAACCGAAAACCCCATTATCTTTGAATTATGAAGCTCAATCGGCATCAAAACAGCTTTATTCAAACTCATTTTGGTTTACAGTCGAGAAACACTACCCAATTCCAATTAGCGTTTCACTTTTTGGCTATTCAACGTACCGGGGAAGTTGATAAACTTACTCCTCCAATTTCTGTAAAATTTCGTTGACGTCTTCTTCGGTTTGGGTAAGTTTCTTTTTGCACTGTTGGATGAGGAAGGCAGCGCGCTTTACTTTTTCAGAAAGCACGTCAACGGTGATGGTACCGTCTTCCATTTCTTGGATGAGTTGCTGTAACTCGTCAAATGCTTCGGTGTATGTCAATTCTTTACTCATTTTCTGTTTGTTGGATGTGATCGATGGTTGCTTGAATGTGCAAATCAAAGGTAGTAATTTCCACTGAATTTCCGGTAAGCAGTTGATCCGCAGCGGAGATTGTTTTGCCGTTGTGGCGTGCAATGGCGTAACCGCGCTTGAGGACTTGCAAGGGATTCAACAGGTCGACCTGGCGTTGCATTTGTTGCAAAAGTTGGTTCTGTTCACGCACTAATTCGGGTGTTTTTTTGTGCAAATAAATCAATACATCATCGGCATGTTGCTGGTGTTTGTTGAGCAAGTTTAACTGGCTTTTTTTCAAGCGATCCCGCATTTGTTTCAATTGGATGTCTTCCATCCAACGGCGGTTTTTGACTAATTGCAACAAGGAACGGTTGTTTTGCGCAATGGCATTCTGCTCTTTGGAAAATCGGTGTTGCAACAAGGTTTTAGTATGTTTTGCAGCTTGTTTGAGCGCATTTTTTTCCCGTTCGTAGCGACGTTCACTCACTTGGCGGAAAAAACGAATTTCTTGTGTCAATTGATTCGCCAAATCACGCAGAAGCAAGGTGGAAAAACTTCGAGTCGTTTCCTGTGCATACAACACGGTTTGTTCGAACTGAGCAAAGCAATCGATCAAAAAATCAGCAAGTTCGGTAGGTGTGATTGCATTGCGAAAACTAACCATTTCGCTCACCGTGACGTTGGTCGAGTGGCCAATTCCTGTTAAAACTGGCAAAGGAAAAGTTGCAATGGCTTTAGCAAGTGCATATTGGTTGTAACAAGCCAAACCGATCTCCCCTCCTCCCCCACGCACAATGCAGACGGCATCAAAATGGGATTGAAGTTTGCGGATGTTTTCCAATTGTTTCGTAATCGAATCCACGGCCGCATCGCCATTGAGTTGGGCGGTAAACAAATGAAAAAAGAAAGTATATTTTCCTTTTACTTTGTCGATCACGGAATAGAAATCCGAAAGACCTTTGCTGGATTCCACTGAAATCAGAGCGATTCGCTTGGGCAAAAGTGGAAATTCGAGTTGTTGGTTGGCATTGAGAATTCCTTCAGCAGCGAGTTTTTTAAGGGTTTCTTCCCGTTCTTTTTGAAGTTCGCCGAGCGTAAAGGTTGGATCGATGTCAACAATTTCTAAGCCCATTCCATACAAGGGATGAAAATTGATTTTAACCAAAAAAAGTAAATTCATTCCGTCGCGAAGGGGTTCTTTGGCAATTTGATGAAATTGCTTCTGAATGCGATCGAAATGGGTTTTCCAGATTGTTCCGTGCATTTCGGCGACTAATTTTCCATCTTCTTTTTGCACCAATTCGGGATAGCAATGTCCTTTGAAGGTGTAATTGAGTTTGTGCATTTCCGCCTGCACCCAATAGGTGGATGTGTACCGTTCCGCCAAGGTTTTTTGGATGGAAGCTGCGACTTGTTTGAGCGAAAAAATTTTGCGATCCTGCGTCATGACTATTCGAAGATACGAAAAAAAAGGATGCCTGACCAAACAGACATCCTTCTACTAAAAAACTCAAAAATGAATTGACTCGGTGAGCTATTGCTTGAAAACAGGTATAAGAGGATATCCATCAACCTTGATCCAATAATAAGCGCTTGGATAGCTTGCCAACGAAATCACTCGGATTTGCTGACTTGTCTCATCGACAAACGTTTGGATTCGTCGACCAGTAGCGTCAAGAAGCTCGATCTGCTCCGAAGGACTAACTTCCTCAGGCAACACAAGGGTCACAAGATCGCTTGTCGGATTGGGGAATGCCTGAATCAGCGAGGCCTCTAATTCCACAACACTCGCTTGATTAACATCAACTTGAAGCGTGTCTGACGACCCTGTACAACCTTCGATCGTTTCGTAAACTACGTGATAATTTCCGTCTTGGATAGCTGTATGCGAAGCTGAAGTAGCACC
>CAYRMV010000223.1:0-3698 GCA_964425255.1 uncultured Flavobacteriales bacterium | reverse complement strand
TGTTACTATAATTAACTTAAATTTTCCCCCCAAATTTTTAAAAAAAAAAACTTTTAAAATTTTTAAAAACTACTATAAAAAAATAAACCTGGGGCATGAGCTCTAATATGAAAAAACGACCGGCAATGGGGAAAGGACTAAGTGCCCTATTGGAAAATGCTGCAACAGATATCACATCAAAATCTCCTGAGGGAGGAGTTGTCGGTTCTATTTCCATGATTCCGATTGAAAATATTGAAGCAAATCCTTTCAATCCTCGTTCTCATTTCGAAGAAGAAGCTTTACGTGAATTAAGTGAATCCATTTCAATTCATGGCATTATTCAACCATTAACGGTTCGAAAATTAGGTCGAGATAAATACCAATTGATTTCGGGAGAACGTCGTTTTCGCGCTTCTCAATTAGCTGGATTGACTGAAGTTCCTGCATACATTCGTGTGGCAAATGACCAAACCATGCTTGAAATGGCCTTGGTGGAAAACATCCAACGGGAGGACTTAAATGCCATCGAAGTGGCCCTTTCTTACCAACGTTTGATCGATGAATGTAACTTGACGCAAGAACAAATGAGCCAAAAAATGGCTAAAAGTCGCTCAAGTATTACCAATTATTTGCGTTTGTTGAAGCTACCAGCTGAAATTCAAGCGGGTGTTCGCGATGCAATGATTTCGATGGGACATGCACGTGCGATTGTTTCCGCGGGTGAAGAAGCGTTTCAGTTGGAATTGTACCGAAGAGTAACGGAAGACAATCTTTCCGTTCGTGATTTAGAAAACTTAATCCGAGAAGGTGGAAAAACCATTGAATCTCTTCCAAAGAAAAGCATTCCGGCTAAAGTAGAATTAAACAATACGCAACAAACTTTTCGTGAGCACTTAGGCGACCGAATCTCAGCAAAAGTTGAAATAAAAAAATCCAATCAAGGAAGTGGTAAAATTGTCATTAATTTTAATTCCGAAGTGGATTTAAATCGAATCATCGAAATTCTAAATAAATGATGCTCAAACGCATCGCATTAATAGCATTGATTTTCATAGGCTGGACAAGTTCCTTTGCTCAGCCTGTGAAAAAAGACACCATCCCCCACTCTGTTCGCAAAGCAACTATTCTATCGCTTTGTCTGCCTGGATCCGGACAAATTTACAACCACACAGCCATGCCCAAAGGCAAGCGTAAAGCTTTCTGGAAAGTTCCTCTGATTTATGCTGGACTAGGCGTTACTGGATATTATTTATTGGAGAATAATCAATTAAAAAACAGCTTACGAACTGAATACAACAATCGAATCAATCTTACAGGAAATTACAATCCCGATTGGAGCTTATATGACAATCAAGGGATTTTGACTTTGTACAGTTTACATCAACAACGACGAGATCAGTTTTTACTGGGATTTGGGTTGGTGTATTTGATTCAAGTTGCCGATGCAGCTGTTGAAGCGCATTTTGTTAATTTTGACATCAGTGAAGACTTGAGTTTTCAAGCGCGTCCAACGGTTATGTACGGTATGCAACCCGGAATTTCTTTTTCGTTTAAATTTCGTTAATTCCCTTGCTTCCTAAGGAGAGTTTTTTATTTTTGTGATGCTCTAAAATTGACACAAAATCAAAATACCTGATTTTTAACTCGCTACGGTATTTTTAATAAAACAATTGTCTTCAGGCAAAAAGAAGGAAATAAAATGAAAATTGGTTTAATTGGATATGGGAAAATGGGAAAAGCGATTGAAGAAATTGCTTTAGAACGAGGTCACTCCATTGTTTTCAAAGCAACGAGCTCGGATCCTTTGACCGATGAAATGCTACGTCAAGCAGATGTTGCGATTGAGTTTACCTTGCCTGATTTAGCATTGAATCACATCCAAAAATCACTAAATAACAAAATTCCTTTGGTGGTAGGAACTACAGGATGGAATCGTGAATTAGAAACGGTTAAAACGTGGGTTTCTGAATCGAATGGAAGTTTACTTCACGCAAGTAATTTCAGCATTGGTGTCAATATTTTCTTTGAAATTAATGCACGACTTGCACAACTTATGAACGATTACCCTGAATACCAAGCTTGTGTAGAAGAAATTCACCATACCCAAAAACTAGATGCGCCAAGTGGAACAGCAATCACCTTGGCAAACAGTATTTTAGAAAACAATGAATCGTATTTGTCTTGGGTTTGTGGAGAAGGGAATCCACCCCACGTCAACCGAAATCAATTGGGTGTAACAGCTTATCGAAAACCAGATGTTCCTGGTACACACACCATTACTTATTCATCTGAGATCGATCAAATTCAGATTTCCCATGTCGCTCACAACCGAAAAGGATTTGCTCTTGGCGCGGTTATTGCTGCTGAATGGATTTTTGGAAAGAACGGGGTTTTTACGATGCAAGATGTACTTAAAACGAATTAATTATGAACGCACTATATTACTATTTATTCTTTTTAGCTCACCCGTATTTAGCGATGTGGTGGACGAGTTTCGAAAAAGCAGGACACAAAAAATGGGAAGCACTGATTCCGGTTTACAACTACTATGTTGCCTTCAAAATTTCGTGTAGCAAACCTTGGTGGTCTTTGTTAATGCTCGTTCCGGGTGTTCATATCTATATGTGGGCAGTTTTAAACGTGAGTTATTTGCGCCGTTTCGGACTTTTTACTTGGCAAGAAACTTTACAAGGGGTGTTTTTCCCGTACTTGCAATTTGCTAAATTGAAAAATTTAGAAGTTCTTCCTGCAACCAATTGGGCCAATCCAAAAGAAGTTGCTCGAAGAGAAGCAAGTGACCACATTGCATTATTTTTGGCATTGCCTGTTCTTGGACACATCGTTGCGTACATTCTCGGAATTTTTAATTCGAAAAAAACAGGTCGAAAAACCAACATCAAAGAATGGGGAGATTCCATTTTATTTGCATTAGTTGCCGCAAGTGTTATTCGAACGTATGTTTTTGAACCGTTCAAAATCCCAACCGGATCGATGGAAAAAACCTTACTAGTGGGCGATTTCTTATTTGTAAACAAATTGGCTTACGGTCCAAAAGTTCCCGTAACTCCTGTTTCTTTCCCCTTGTTTCACAACACCGTTTTGTTCTTAGATGTTAAATCTTACCTGAACATTGAAACATTGGAATACAATCGTTTACCTGGATTTTCAAATGTTAACAGAAATGATGTAGTCGTTTTCAACTACCCTTCTGGTGATACAGCAGTGTATGATCCACGCATGCCTTTTGGTTTGATGGGACACGACTATCACGGCATCTTATTCAACGAAGCAAAACGTTTGTGGAAAGAAAAAACGATCAGTCAAGATGAATTTAATGGATTGATTCAAGTAAAATACGACAGTATTAGTAAACTGAATCTGGCTAACAAATCGAGTATTCCAGATAATGTAGTACAAAGCATGGCATACTATGCAACGGATGATGCATTATTTGAAAAATACGGTGATGATTTCTTCGCGAATTTAGAGATGTGGAAAGCCAAAGCACGTCGTATGTTAGCTGAAGACAAAGTTGCCTTTGATGGTCGAGAAGGAAAATTGATCCAGCACTATGGATTGGTTTACAGACCTGTCGACAAACGTGAAAATTACATCAAACGCTGTGTTGCTATTCCTGGTGATGTGCTTGAAGTTAAAAATTCAATTTTACACATCAACGGTAAACCTGCCTTTGTTGCTGAAAATCAAAACTTACG
>CAYRMV010000222.1:0-3720 GCA_964425255.1 uncultured Flavobacteriales bacterium | reverse complement strand
TCTCCTCTAATTAAGGAGGCAAATCGTGGGTTAATGGGTTCTACCTGTGCCGCAATAGTGTACTTGTAAACTTCAAAAAAATCCGATTGAGTAAAAATAAATACCAATAAGAAAATAGGTATTAGTGATCTTGAAAGTTTCTTTAGTACAGGGAAAATAATCATAGAAATGATCAAAAGCTCGATCAAGATGATTATGGAACCGGCTCTACCATTTGAAGCGAGCATAGCGGTCAAAAGGAATGTTGTGTAGATTAATTTTGCCGAAAGTTTTTTATCCTTTAAATAGAAATAACTCATAGGGGCACATGCCAAAACAACAAAAACATAGGCATTTCTACCCGGTGTACAAGTAATTGAGATTATGCTAGATTCAGTATTCAATTCTACAAAATAGAACCCAATCGTATAGGTGATCAAACCATACATGATCCATTTGCTTAAGGCCCCCAAATCAATTCGGTTGAAATAAATAATGAAAAAACTGGCAACAGCAATCCAGTAATAGAATTGAACAAGTGTTTTAATGAAGTTTAAATTCTGAAATACCTCAGGTATGGGAGAAAACAAGGTTGATAATGTCCCTATTACCAAAAATCCGACAAACAAAATTTTTCCGGGATACGACTTTTTCCAAAAAAATCCACATTGAATGATGATTCCAATAAAAAAGTAGAAGGTGATCGAAAAACTCAAGACATCAATGGCAGGAAAAGCTAGGAAAAAAGCAAAGAGATTGATCAATTGTTGCGTCTTTCGGGGAAATTTTTCCGCAGTAAAAGGTTGTTCAATATGTGAGTTATTACTCATGTTTTAAATTATCAGCTTCTTTTTCGTTTTAGTTTCATTTTTCTTGATTTGAATACAACAATTTTATTGCTTTTAAATTTCCCTTTAGTTTTGTTCTACTTTTTAAACTTGTAAAAAGTTGCTTGAATAAATATATACTGAAAATAATGTAAGCTTGCCATATTGGCTTTTCATGTGTTTTTGCAAATTGTTTTGATAACCAAAGTCTGGAGTATGTTGTTTTTGCTATAAAGTCAATCTCATTGTTAAAATAAGTGCTAGGTTCAGGAGGATGGTAAATGTAAGTTTTATCACCTATAAAAAGTAATTTACCATACATTCCAGCTTGCATACTGATATATTTATCTTCTCCCATAGCTATTTTTTTTTCAAAAATTGTAAATAAATGGTCGTTGAATAAATTTAGAATTATTGAATTTTTGAATGCCATAATTGGACCAGGGAAGTATTGAACAAAATCAATTTTTTCTGGTAATCCAGAAGTTTTTCCAAGCCAAGAAATTTCTCCTGTTTTTGATTGATTTTTTTTACTTTTTATTTGATTTATGTTTATCCCAGTTTCGTATTGAATACCTAAACTAACACCAGAAACACTTTTGTTTTCGAATCCTTTTTTGATTTCACTAAGTAACGATTTTTCTAAAATTACAATATCATCATCAAAATAACAGATGATTTCAGCAGTGCTATATTGAGCGCCTAAATAACGTTGGTATGGTTGTGATTTTCTTGGACTTTTTATATATTTAATTTTCTCGTTTTTATCAAATGTTAGATTTGATTCATCAGATGAATCAACTATTATGATATTATCAGGTAAAGGAGTACAAGTTAACAATTGATTTACTAGGTCAATTACTTTTTTTTGTCGATTATAAGTGCAAATAACTACATCAAGCGTCATACGTAAAATTGTTATTTGAAATTAAATTTTGATAGTAAGATACATTTTCAGCAATCTTAATATCGATACTAAATTTTTCAATTATTTCAACTCTGACTTTATTTCGAATGCTTTCAATTTTTTCTTGGTCTGATAAAATCTGGGAAATTTTTTTTGTTAGTTCTACTTGATTCAGGATTTCTACTAAAAAACCATTCTCACCATTTTCAATTATCTCATTTGAACTAAAGCGATTGGATAAAATCACAGGAGTGCCACAAGCCATCGATTCCAAAGGTATTAAGGGGAAAGCTTCTGATAATGAGGGTAAAATGGTTAGATTCGCCGAAGCATAATGTTTTGGCAGTTCATGATTTGGGATACGACCTAAAAATTGAATCCGGTTGTGATATTGAATTTCAACCAACGAAAGTAAACGAAGTTTATACGATTCGATGACAGAACAAATGATCGCTAAATGAATGTGCTGATTTTGTTGAAATAAATCATTCAAACAAGCAAATAGTTGATCAAAACCTTTATACGGATGCATTCTACCTACCATTACAATTTTTGAAAGGTCCCTTTGAATTGCAACTGGTTGAAAAATTGAAGTGTCAACTCCATTGTAAATTGTAGTGTATCGAAAATTAAATCCAAACGACTGTTGCGTAATGTTGGCAATGTGATTTGAAACTGAAATAATCGCATCAGCTTGTCGAATGGTTCTTTTTTCGAAATAGGCTACAATGGGATGACGTTTTATTCCCATGTATTCATTGTTAGCCGTGTTGCTTCCGTGTAAACGAACAATGAATTTCACCCCTTTTGGTTTGAAGAGAACAGGCCCTGTCCATTCGTATGTTTCAACAATTTCTGCTTGAAATGTTGCAACATGTTCCTGCACTATTTGCTGAAAATTCCATCGGTTCTTGAATTCATAAAAAAGGTTGATGAATTTGTTTTTGGATCGTTTAGGTAGTGGTAATCGAACAATTTCAACACCATTTTCAACCTGACAACTTTTTATTGATGTTTCGCCATAACCTATTACACTTACAGCATGACCTTTAGCAACAAGTTGTTCAGCCATTAACTTAGTAAAACTTCCAATTCCTCCGTGTTGTTTCGGAGGATATTCATGACAAATAAAAAGTAATCGCATTTATTTTTTGAGTGTATCAATAATAATCGTTGCCGCGCGAACAGCAATAGGTTTACTGATTTCGGAAGATTTAGTTCTGTTTTTTTGCAAGAAATTGCTAATTTCTTTCGGATGATTGATTTTAATAACGCTATCTAACTCAAATAGTGGACGGTAAAAACCGGCGTCAAAAAATTGTTTGATACGCACATCTTCCTTTCCTGATGCATCATAGGCGATGTTAAGGACCGATTTATTAAGCGTCATAAACTCCAAACTCACTGTTGATGGAACACTCAAGTTCAATTCACAGTGATGCAATAAATCGAGCCATTCCTCTTCGCCAGCAGGAGATTGAACAATCATGTCATTGACTTTGTCGAATGAACAGAAATGCTCCGCGACACGCATGTTTGCAGGAAAATTTAAGCCTTCGAAATCGGATGATTGATGTGTTGGATTTTTACGCACCAAAATCATGACTTCTTCTGGAGAAAAATCGTTGAGCAAATGTTCTGCAGTGTAGTGAATGGTTTCAATTTCATCGGTCGTAATCCCAACTGGCATCATGGTGTAAAGCAACCATTTTGCGTTTATCGGCAGTTGGTATTTTGTCGCATAAAACGAGCGGTCATTGGTTGGAGTGTAATCTACTAAAACATCAAATGTTGGATTCCCGCTACAAATAAAGACTTCATTTTTCAAATAAGGCATTTGTTTTAAGTAGTCGGCTTGCATGTTTTTAGACCACACGAATATTCCTTTCAATCCTTTGAATGGCACAAAATTATTGATGAATAGATCTTTCCAACTATTGACTAAATAAAAAACCCCAATACCTTCTTGTTGAGCTGTGATCACTGTGGTTTTAGCAAAATTACTTG
>CAYRMV010000221.1:0-3765 GCA_964425255.1 uncultured Flavobacteriales bacterium | reverse complement strand
TGGTAGAGTAGTGGTCTCCAAAACCATTGGTCGTGGGTTCGAATCCTACCGCCCGTGCAAATACTAAGTAAAGTGTCAAAGATTAAAAAATATATCGACGAAACAGTACACGAAATGGTACATGAAGTTTCGTGGCCAACTTGGAAAGAATTACAAAGCAACACCATTATTGTGGTAGTTGCTTCGGTTATTTTTGCCCTATTGATATTTATTATGGATTTCGCTTTCGGGATCTCTGGAGATGATAAAGGTTTCTGGAAAGGAGCTCTTGGTTTCATTTATAACATGTTCAGCTAAGCGAAATGGGTGAGATTAAAAAACGATGGTACGTAGTTCGTTCTGTTAGCGGTAAAGAGAAAAAGGTAAAAGAATACCTTGAGCTTGAAATTGCACGCTTAAACTTAACAGACTATGTTGATCAAGTACTTATTCCAACGGAAAAAGTCTTCCAGATTCGTAATGGAAAAAAAATCAGTAAAGAAAAAGCATACCTTCCGGGTTATGTATTAATTGAAGCTGCTTTGGTTGGGGAAGTCCCTCACGTTATTAAAGGTATTCCAAATGTAATCGGTTTTTTAGGAACTGAGAAAGGAGGAGAACCAGTTCCAATGCGTTTGGCAGAAGTAAATCGTATCCTCGGAAAAGTGGATGAGTTGTCTAGCACAGAAGAAGAAATGAAAATTCCTTTTGTTGTTGGTGAACCTGTTAAAGTAATCGATGGTCCATTTAATAACTTCAGTGGAGTTATTGAAGAAATCAACGAAGAGAAGAAAAAGCTTAAGGTAATGGTGAAAATCTTTGGAAGAAAGAATTTACTTGAATTGAGCTACATGCAGGTAGAAAAAGAAGTTTAATTTGCATTTTTAACCGTAGAAGTGAACCAAGATGAATAAAGCTTCCCATCAAAAGTTCATGTTTGACTACATAAATTATAAATAAATGGCTAAAGAAGTAGCAGCATTGATCAAATTACAGATCAAAGGTGGCGCAGCCAATCCAGCTCCTCCAGTTGGTCCAGCACTTGGTGCTAAAGGGGTCAACATCATGGAGTTCTGCAAGCAGTACAATGCTAGAACGCAGGATAAAGCAGGAAAGGTGATGCCATGTGTTATCACTGTTTACAGTGATAAGTCTTTTGATTTTGTTATCAAAACGCCTCCAGCGGCAATTCAGATCATGGAATCAGCAAAGTTGAAAAAAGGTTCTCCAACACCGAACAAAACGAAAGTAGGTTCGATGACTTGGGATCAAGTTAAAGCAATTGCTGAAGACAAAATGCCCGATTTGAACTGTTTTACTATTGACTCAGCAATGAGCATGGTTGCAGGTACGGCAAGAAGTATGGGTGTAACTGTCAAAGGTGGTGAAGCACCAAAGACTAAATAACTGGTAGATCATGGGAAGAGTATCTAAAAAGAGAAAAGAAGTTCTTGCTAAATTTGATTTAGCAAAAACTTACACCTTGGTGGAAGCATGTGATTTAGTTAAGAACATCACTACGACAAAATTCGACGCTTCAGTTGATATTAGTGTACGTTTAGGGGTTGACCCTCGTAAAGCAAACCAAATGGTTCGTGGTACTGTAGCTTTACCTCATGGAACTGGAAAGGACGTTCGCGTTCTTGTACTTTGTACTCCAGACAAAGAGGCAGAAGCAAAAGCAGCAGGAGCTGATCATGTTGGTTTGGACGAATACATTGACAAAATCAAAGGAGGTTGGACAGACATTGATGTAATTATCACTATGCCATCTGTTATGGGTAAAGTTGGTGCTTTGGGACGTATCTTAGGACCGAGAGGTTTGATGCCAAATCCAAAGACTGGTACTGTAACAATGGAAGTTGGTAAGGCAGTCGAAGAGGTGAAAGCTGGAAAGATTGATTTCAAAGTTGACAAGTATGGTAACATTCATACTGCGATTGGAAAAGCTAGTTTCGAAGGAGACAAGTTGAGAGAAAACGCAAATGAATTGATCCAAGCATTGGTTA
Organism: uncultured Flavobacteriales bacterium; assembly: GCA_964425255.1. Classification (GTDB taxonomy): domain Bacteria; phylum Bacteroidota; class Bacteroidia; order Flavobacteriales_D; family Crocinitomicaceae; genus CAYRMV01. The sequence goes on along the minus strand of CAYRMV010000221.1, from coordinate 1,777 downwards.
AATTGAAGCCATCTGCAGCGAAAGGTACATACATTAAAAGTGTGTATATCAGCTCAACAATGAGTCCAAGTATTCAAATTGATGCTAAATCTGTGGTAGCTTAAAACTTAGAGTAGTATGACACAAGAACAAAAAGCTAAATACATAGATGACCTAGCAGCAGAATTATCTCAAGCAGGAGTTTTCTACTTAGCAGATACATCTGAGTTAACCGTTGATGTTATCAACCAATTGCGTAGAAAGTGTTTCAATTCAGATATTCGTCTGAAAGTGGTAAAAAACACTTTGTTAGCGAAAGCGATGCAAAAAGTTGAAGGAAAAGACTTCGGTAACTTAGAAAGTGTATTAGCTGGTCCAACTTCTATTATGTTTTCTGAAGTAGGTAATTTACCTGCTAGAATCATTAAAGATTTCCGCAAGAAAAGCGATAAGCCAATCTTGAAAGGAGCTTTCATTGACGAAGCAATCTTTATCGGTGACAACCAATTAGATACTTTAGCAACTTTGAAAAGTCGCGAAGAGCTTATTGGAGAAATCATTGGATTACTTCAAAGCCCTGCTAAAAATGTTGTTTCTGCCCTTAAAGGACAAGGTGGCAAAATTGCAGGAATTCTTAAAACGCTCGAGGAGAGAGCTTAATCACTCCAACCAATTAAATTTTAGTATAAACGTTTTTTAAATAAAAATAAAATGGCTGATTTGAAGCAATTCGCGGAAACGCTAGTAAACCTTACAGTAAAAGAAGTTAATGAACTTGCTGCAATTTTGAAAGATGAGTATGGTATCGAACCTGCTGCTGCTGCTCCAGTAATGGTAGCTGGTGGTGGTGGTGAAGCTGCTGCAGTTGAAGAAAAAACTGAGTTTGACGTAATCTTAAAAGCTGGTGGTGCTAATAAACTAGCAGTTGTTAAATTGGTTAAAGAATTAACTGGTAACGGTTTGAAAGAATCTAAAGATCTAGTTGACGGTGCTCCATCTACTTTGAAAGAAGGTGTATCTAAAGACGAAGCAGAAGCACTTAAGAACGCTTTAGTTGAAGCGGGTGCTGAAGTTGAGATTAAATAATATTTCTTCACAAAAAATAGGAAAAGGCACTGCTTTTGGGCAGATGCCTTATCCTGTTTTTATCTTTTAAGTGCATAAAAGTCATTTTTGTAAATTAAATCTTTTAGCCTTGGCAACATCAAGCAATATCGCGACAAGAGTCAATTTTGCATCAAGCAAAAATCAGTTTGATTATCCAGATTTTTTGGATATTCAGCTAAAATCATTCCAAGAGTTTTTCCAATTGGAAACTACTCCGGAAAATAGAAATAGTGAAGGCCTTTTCAAGGTGTTCTCTGAAAACTTTCCTATTACGGATACCCGTAATCAGTTCGTTTTGGAGTTCCTTGACTACTTCATCGATCCTCCTCGTTACACCATTGAAGAGTGTATAGAAAGAGGTTTAACTTACAGTGTTCCACTGAAAGCGAAACTTAAGTTATATTGTACAGACCCTGAACACGAGGATTTTGAAACAATCGTGCAGGATGTATATTTGGGTACTATCCCGTACATGACACCTAAAGGTTCATTTGTTGTTAATGGTGCTGAACGTGTTATCGTTTCTCAGCTACACCGTTCTCCTGGTGTTTTCTTTGGGCAAAGCCGTCACGCAAATGGTACAAAGCTTTATTCAGCTCGTGTAATTCCTTTCAAAGGTTCATGGATCGAATTTGCTACAGATACCAACACTGTGATGTATGCTTACATCGACCGTAAGAAAAAACTTCCG
>CAYRMV010000220.1:0-3824 GCA_964425255.1 uncultured Flavobacteriales bacterium | reverse complement strand
CCAGGTAGTGTCTCGTTTTTTGAACCTACCGTTCAAGTGGTGAATCAAAGTTCGGTGGATGCAGTTACTTTTCAATGGGTAATTCCGGATGGAACACCTAGTTTTTCTAATTCTGAAAACATGGTAACTACTTTCCCTCTTGACGTCGAAGCGCAATATCCGATTACATTGTATGTATGGAATGAAGCCCAATGTCCTGATACGATCACAAAAATGGCCAATGTTGTCAGTGAAGTCTTGTTGTATGTTCCCAATACATTTACACCAGATGGAAATGAATTCAACCAAACTTGGGGAATAAGTATGCTTGGTATTGATGTGTACAACTTCAACTTACAAGTTTACAACCGTTGGGGAGAATTGGTTTGGGGAAGTCAAGATCCAACAAGTTCTTGGGACGGAACCTATCGAGGAGTTCTTGTTCCTTCAGGGACTTATTCTTGGGTATTATCTGCAAAAAATAAGATCAACGACGATATGTATGAATACAGCGGATTCTTAAATGTAATTCGATAAATAGAAACCTGAGTTCATAAAAAAACGGTTGTCATTTTTCTTTGACAACCGTTTTTTTATTTGTGTTTTTTAAACTTTCGCTTTACTTTCCTTTTCGTCGATTCATTTCTTTCGTAATTAAACTCAACTCACGACCTGTTTGACCAGCTACGGAAGTGTTTTCATCAGCTCGACGCAAAAGGTAAGGCATTACTTCACGGATAGGACCGTAAGGAACATATTTCGCAACGCGGAAATTGGCATCTGACAAATTGTATGAAATATGGTCGCTCATTCCCAACAATTGTGCGAAATAAACACGCTTGTCTTGCGGATCAATTCCTTTTTCTTTCAATATTTCTGTCAAAAACAAAGAGCTTTGTTCGTTATGCGTTCCAGCACAAAGCGCCATTTGTTCGATGTTGTCGATAACCAAACGCAAAGCAAGGTCATAGTCTTTATCACAGCTTGCTTTATCCGGTTGAATGGGAGAAGGATACCCTTTTTCTTGTGCTCGAGCACGCTCTTTTTCCATGTATGCGCCACGAACTAATTTCACGCCATAATGATAACCACCTTGTTTGGATTCTTGAATCGCAGTTTGCAAATAACGCAATCGATCATGACGATACATTTGAACGGTGTTGAAAACAATCGCTTTTTCTTTGTTATATCGCGCCATCATTGAAACGGCTAATCGGTCGATTGCATCTTGAATCCATGTTTCTTCCGCATCGATGAAAACAGGGATGTTCGCTTGAAAACCGGCTTGACAAATTCGATTTACACGATCTGTTAAAGCAATCATCTCCACTTTTTCTGCATCGCTTAAAGTCGAATTTGGGTCATTCATTTTTTCCAACAAACCAAATCGGGAAATTCCCGTAACTTTAAATACAGCAAAAGGAATGTAGTCACTTTTTGCAGCACGATCAATTGTAGCGATAATTTCTAAGGTTGTTTTTTCGAAATCTTCGGCACTTGTTTTTCCTTCTACTGAGTAATCCAATATAGTTCCAATGCCAAATTTCCCCAGTTGTTCCATGGTAAAATTGCAATCTTGAATTGTTTCGCCACCACAAAACTGCTTGAAAATGGTTTTTTTAACCGCACCTTCTATCGGTAAATGAAGTTTTAACGATGTATTTGTTGCCCATTTCCCGAATTTTACAACGGAAGGACTAGCAATAATTTTGAACAACCAATATGCTCGTTTCAAGTCACGGTTGTTTTTGCTTCTAAATGCAATTTCGGTATTATCGAATGAAATCATGGTGCAAATGTAAGTGCTATTTTGGGATATATAAAAGAACCCAAGTCAGTTTGTTTAAAATTTCATTAGTTTTGAAAGGAAAATAAAAATCCAAGTGATTAGAATGATAGAAACAATTCAAACAAATGGCTATTCCATCGAAATAGGGGCTTTGACAGATTCTTCTTTTCAAACAGTTTTAGCTGAATTTGCGGATGCAAAAAAACTAATTCTAGTGGATGAAAATACGCATGATCATTGTTTGGAATATGTGATTACTGCTTTTGATGGATTGCAAGATGCGGAAGTGATGTTGCTTCCTTCGGGGGAAGAAAATAAAGTCATGGAAGTTTGTTTTCAGGTTTGGGAAGCCATGAGTGAATACCGCATTGAACGAACTGATTTGATTATCAATCTAGGAGGTGGAGTTGTGACGGATATGGGTGGATTTATCGCATCGATATTCAAACGTGGATTAACTTTTGTCAATCTACCGACTAGTTTATTGGCGATGGTAGATGCTTCGATTGGCGGAAAAACAGGAATAGATTTAGGCCGATACAAAAACCAATTGGGCGTTTTTTCCAATCCGAAAGCTGTTTTTATTGAACCTGGATTTTTACAATCTTTACCTGCGGAAGAGTGGATGAATGGTTTCGCTGAAATGTTGAAACATGGATTGATCGCTTCTCGTTCGCATTGGAATGAGATCAAACAAATGGATTTCTCAGCTTGTGAAATGAAAATAGAATGGCTTAAAACTTCCTTGGAAATCAAAAATAAAATTGTTTTATCGGATCCAACGGAGAAGGGAGAACGAAAAAAATTGAATTTTGGTCATACCTTTGGACATGCCTTAGAAGGATTATATTTGGCTTCAGAACAATTACTCCCTCATGGCCATGCTGTTGGAATTGGGATGATTGCTGAAACATATCTTTCATTTAAATCCAATCTTTTGGATTCCAATTCTTACTATGAAATTGAACATTTCCTTTTGCAACATTATCCCATTCCTGCTTGGGAAATCGAACACCAAGACGTGATTTTTGAATTGATGTTGCAAGACAAGAAAAACCGACGAGGTGAAGTTTTAGCCACCTTGTTAACGGATATTGGTTCTTCTGTAATCAATCAAATTGTAACGCAAGAGGCTGTTTTTGAAACGCTTTCTTATTTACAATCAATTCGTAAATGATGAAAAAATTCGTTTTTTTTCTTCAGGTTGTTGGCAAGAGTATTGCCATACTTGTTGAATTCTTTTTTGCGCTTTTATCTGTTTACATGTTGCTTGCACTCGTTGGAATGGGGGTACAGGTTGGAGATAATTATCAAGCAGACAAAGGAACCGAAACCGTAGAAATTTTTATACGAACGGATGGGATTCACACCGATTTTTTACTACCTGTTCGAACCAAATACCATCAATGGGGCAACACTTTTCCGTATCAAGATGTGAAAGGAACTGACACAACGTGGTTTTCACACATTTCTGTTGGTTGGGGCGATCAAGGTTTTTTTCTGCATACACCAACGTGGGCTGATTTGACTTTTTCCACTGCTTTTGATGCGCTTTTTTATAGGGGAAAATCGGCTTTACATATTTGTTACCAACAAAAACCACAAGAGAATTTTATTTGCAAACGGTTGGTTATTCAAGCTTCGGAATACAAGCAATTGATAACTTATGTATTGAAAACGGCAAATTGTTCCGCAAATCAATCGGCTCATGTAATTCCTGAATCGGGATATTATGATTACGATGCGTTTTACGAGGCTAATGGTAAGTACTCCTTGTTTTCTACCTGTAATTCTTGGATTAATGGAGGTCTGAAAGAAGCTGATTTACCAGCTTGTTGGTGGACTCCACTCAGTTTTGCCATTTTTGCCAAATACGAATAAGAGTCATTTTTTAGAACGCATTTGCTCCAATTGCTGTTTTATTTTTTCTAATTTTTCGATGATTTGATCGTTGTCTTTGGTTGCATCCACTTCTTGAACAAATTCTACTTGAGTTTTCGATTTCAGTGCTTTTTTGGCTCCTTCCAACGTAAAACCTTGTTCTTTCACCAAATGA
>CAYRMV010000219.1:0-3915 GCA_964425255.1 uncultured Flavobacteriales bacterium | reverse complement strand
GATGAATGTAGTTAATTTTTTGATACTAATAAGCAATGGAACGAGATATACCACGTAGTAGCTCCGAAGGAAATCGCGCACCAGCTGGGGTGCATAGACGAGTTTGGTGTTTTCAAAGAACGTTTTCTTTCAAAGCTAAAAATAAGCAGAATTTGGAAAGTGGAAATGAGTTCGTTTGATTTTTTTAACACCTTATTTGTGGGGTTGACTTTGGGGGTGATGACACTACCTCACGAAAAAACAAGTAAAAGAAAAGCCCAGATATAAATCTGAGCTTTCTTAGTCTCTTCTTGGTCTCTTCTTAGTCTCTTTTGAGATACTAAGTAAGCTGAGTTTTATAAATTGATTTGGTTTTCTCCAAGTTCAGTAGTATAATATTTTTGGTTTCTACTTCTTGGATTATCAGGCTCAGTCATTTGTATAAGCCCATTTTCAATTAAGGGGAGCAAAAGTCTCGAATTGTTCATCGTATTATTAACCATATTCAAGGCTCCAAATATTTCTACACGGCTTTTGGCTTCTTGAATACAAAATTCAAGTATGGCTTTTTGTTTTGTATTCAATTGATAATCTAATGAATCAAATTTTTTATCATTCAAATTAATGGCTCTTGATTTCCGTTTAAAAATAATTGAAAACCAATGGTCATTAATTTCAAATTCTGCTTTAGGTAATCTTGCTTTTTCAAGTTCACTATCTATTCTCAGCAAACCAGTACCAAGCTTCTCAATAAAGTTTGAACGATGAAATAAGTCCCCCAACTGACAAACGTAATAAATAAAAAAAGCCGTATGCAAATACGACTTTAACAAATATTTTGAAACCACGAATTATTTATCATCATAATGTCCCATTGCTGAAAGAACAAATACAGTGACAATATTTTCCTTTACTTCGTATACAATTCTATCTTTTTGGTTTATTCTCCTGGACCATAATCCAGCTAAGTTATGTTTTAGTTTTTCGGGGTTACCAACACCAGTGTATGGATTGTTTTCCAAGTCCTTGAATATTGAAGTTATTTTTTTGTTGGTAGAAATATTTCCAGCTTTCTTATGTTTCGAAAGATCTTTTTCAGCATCTGAACGAAGTACTATTTTATACTTTGCCATAAATTAGATGCAGTTACTGTTTTCCCTCCTTTTTCGTTTCGTGCTTTCTCAATTTTCTTCACAAATTCAGGATTGTAAGGGCTTTTTTCTTCTATAATTTCAATCCCTGGTTTATCAGCAATAATTTCTAAGAAATCTTTGAGCAATTTTCCTGCTTTACTTCGTTCGTTGATTTTTAAAGTGATTGTTGCCATAATGCTTGATTTTATACAAAGGTATGAAATTCAGCTTAAATATTCCAACGGATCAACTGTTTTTCCTGCTCTATTCCGAATAGTCAAATGTAAATGTGCTCCAGTCGATGCGCCAGTATTACCGACCTCTCCGATTTTTTGTCCTTTGGAAACCCGTTGTCCAGGTTCAATGTGAATTTTATGTAGATGTGCATACCCCCCCCCTCCCAGCTACCGCGCGTGTCCTCACGAGTGGTATTTTTATATATGACTCATTTACAAACAATTACTCCATCCAACATTCCTTTGTCTCCTGTATAGTCAACAGCACTGCTATATCTATAATCTTCTGGTTTAAATACATATCCTTCCTCTACAGGGTTTTGATGAATGTAGTTAATTTTTTGATACTAATAAGCAATGGAACGAGATATACCACGTAGTAGCTCCGAAGGAAATCGCGCACCAGCTGGGGGATACTACCTCTTATTTGTAGCTGGGATTTTTGTTTTTTATCCATGGTTTCTTTTTCCAATATTGCCCTGGTGTAAACTTTATTGAATCAGGTACCTTAATATCATCAATTAAATAGGCTTTTGATGGGTCTTTTTGGGAGAAAATTAGAAAAAACCTTGAACCTTTTGACACCTTAATATCACTCATAGTATTAATAGGAAACGAACTTTTGTATTCATTATTATTGACAAAATATGAATAATCTGCAAATCTAGAACCATCAGAATTAAATGAAAAATTATTAATTTCAACAATTGTATATAAACCATCCTTTTCAATATCTTTTTTTGATAGCCAACTATCTGATATAATAATCCCAACAATCAAAAGAACTCCAAGAAATGAAAATAAAACTGGTCTTTTTTCCATAGTCATTTCCTATTAATATTAAATTGTTGCTTAGTTTGATTAGTTACAAGTTTTCCTAAATAACTATTAGCAGCCCAACCAACTTGGGTTGCACTTGGAGATTTTAAAAGGGAGGTTGCACCATTTGTGTAACCTCCTAAGCCATTACCCCCAAAAGTATATTTCATGCTAAAGTCAAAAGAGGCCTCATTGATAGACTTATTTATACCCACAATTCTTAATGATTTTGATTTGTCTTTATGCATTGGAAAATAATCTATTCCTCCACCAAATACCGCAGAAGCACCTGGTAAAGTGAATCCATTTAAAAAGCTATCAAATGCATCAACCTTAGATGCATCACCAGATAATGAGTATTGCATAGTTAAATCCATAGCTGTTCTAAAAGTACCTTGGAGAAAATATACTTCCCCAACCTTTACCACACCTTGACCAAATAAACTTGATTGTAAAATTCTACCACCTGCCGTGAGGGTACTACCTCCATAGTAAATAGCTGCAGGGGCAACTTCAACTACAACCAAAGGAGCAGACATTGTCCCACCATAAATAAGAATAATTTTTTCTGTATCCTCGGATCTTTTTCTCATTTTCCTCCATTGTGCTTGCGTAAATTTAGAAAGATGTTTTGTTTTTTATAAATAAATCAACTACTTACAACATTGTTTCACTTTGTGTTTTTGCATATAACACGGGTCGATAATTTCTGCTAAGCTTGGATCTTTTTTCGAATATTTTATTAAAACAGTATCCCCTTTTTGAAGAAAGTCATAGCTTCCATAAACAAAGATTACATTCAATTTACTTTTGCCTAATTTGTCTGAAAAAGAATAAATTGAATTCACTCCCGAATTTCTTGATATGAAGGTACCTTTAAAAATAGCTACTGTCTCTTTAGTATCTGACATTAATTTTTCATATCTCAAGTCTAACAGATATCGAATTGAAAAACCAATTGAAAAAAACAGAAAAACGTATACTATATATTTTTTATTCCATTCCATTTTGTGCCTGAGTCAACAAAGATAAGTATATGTAAGATTTATTTTTTGACACTATTTTTTTGATTTTTATACTTTTGCATAAAGTATTTTTCAATGACTTTAGCCACATTAGGATCACTTATTGCATATTCAATTAAAACGGTATCACCAACGGACATGTCCAAATAATCGTAATCTGAATAGAATTCATAATCTTTTCCGTTAACTGTAAAAAACACAAGTGCTTTTTTAGTACTTTTAGAAGAAGCGTCTCGAATTTCTTTAAGTATTGCGGTATGTTTATTCGTTGGACCTTTTAATAGCTCCGTTTCGTATATTTTACGTGTGATAAAATAAATAAAAAAACCGAAGAAGAACAAAATAGCTAAAATTCTTATTAGTTGCTGAGCGGGGTCTTTTTTCATAGAGAAAAATTTTTTAGGATTGAGTATTCATACTTCCCTCGTAAATAGCAGATTTTACTCCTTAAACGTTCAAATAAACTACTTAATTTCTTAGGGAAAGAAATTTGTTCTCAATAATCATTTTGATTAATAATACTAAAAATCGTATAATTAATTCTCTAATTTACTTTTGATTTTTTTTACAAATTTATCATCTCTCTTGAGACTGATTTCAAATGAACCTTTTTCCTTAAAGAGTAGATCTTTTTCCTTTAATTTTATTAATTCATCTACATTATAAATTTCTTCCAATTTGTAATGTATGACGACCTCTTCAACATCATTTATTATTAAATCG
>CAYRMV010000218.1:0-4068 GCA_964425255.1 uncultured Flavobacteriales bacterium | reverse complement strand
GATTTCAATGTGCTAGATTTCTTAGAAGGAATCAAAGTTGTTCATTTAGCAAAAGACAACTCTAGTGATTATTTTCAACCTTTTTCTGGATTAATTTATACAGGTGAATATCCATTGATTCGAGAAATTTGGATGGTCAACAAAGGTAGTCGTGCTGGATTGAACAGTGGTTTTGTCAACTTTATGGTGGGTGAATTGGGACAAACTTTAATTCAAAAATGTTCCCTTGTTCCAGCAAGAAGTCAAATTAGGCTAATTGAAATGAGAACGGAATAAAGCCAAAGCAAGTTATTAAAATGTTAAGATTAGCTAATCGGGTCGTTTGTAAACATTTTAAAATTTTATTTTTCTGAAAAAATGCTAAATTTGGGCTGCTTTCGTGAAAAAAAATAAATCTCGGCACGTGATTTGGGATAAAAAACAACGAAAGATAAAGAAGCATTTTACTTTCAATTTGAATATAAATAAAAACAGAGAAACATGAAAATTTACGTATTAGCAGGAATGGTATTCGCAGGGTCTAGTCTTTTTGGGCAGACTTTACAAGAGGCGATTCGCAATACAGATAATGAACAATTTTCCTTAGCGGATCAGCAATTCAGAAAATTAATTTCAAGCAATCCAGCTGACGGTGCAAATTACTATTATCTAGGAGAAAACTTCTATGCACAAGAAGAAAAAGATTCTGCATTAGTTTATTGGAATAAATCAGCTTCTAAATACAATGAGGCTGAGGCTAAATTAACAGCTTTGTCTTTGGTTGCAAAAGGTCGTGTTTTGTGGGTAAATGGAAAAGAAGCAGAAGCTAAAGAAGTATTTGCAGCTGCCATGAAAATCACCAAAAGCAAAAACGCAGATATTATCCGAAATATAGCAAAAGTTTACATCGTTTCTGAAAAGAAAAATTTAGATGAAGCAATCACTTTGTTGGAGTTAGCAATTAAATTGGATAGCAAAAATGAAGATGGATATATTTTGTTAGGTGATGCTTGGAATGAGAAAATGCCAGAAAATGGAAGTAATGCAATTAAGTATTATAACATGGTTTTGGAAAACAATCCGAAGTCTGCACGAGGAATTGTTCGAACAGGAAAATTGTATCAACGAGCTAAAAACTACGAATTAGCAAACGAAAAATACAAAGAAGCTCAACGTGTTGACCCGAATTATGCACCATCATATCGAGAAAATGCTGAGTTAAACTTGAAATTCAACTTTGCCAAAGAAGCTGTTGCAAACTGGAAAAAATACTTGGAATTAAACAACAGTGATGAAGCGCGTTACCGTTATGCAACTTCTATGTTTGCAGGAAAACAGTACTGTGAAGTTATTCCTGAATTGAATAACTTGAAAACAAAAGGGTTTGAAAGTTTCTATGTTGATCGAATGCTTGCTTATTCGTATGCTGAATGTACAACAGAACAAGATGCTGCTCCAAAAGGTTTGAAAGCAATTGATGAACTTTTAAAAAAGGCTCCTGCTGACAAAATCATTTATTTGGATTACAAATACAAAGGGAATTTGTTAGTAAATAACGGACAAGATTCTTTGGGATTGATTGAGTGGGAAAAAGCTTCAGAAATGAATGAGTCTGCTAAAAAAGATTTAGCTATCTTATTGGCGAAGACATACTTGAAAGCAAAAAATTACGACAAAGCAATCGAGTATTATGAATACAAAGAGATGAACGGTGGTTTGAATGCTGTAGAGAATTTTGAATTGGGAAGAGCTTACTTCTTTGGTCCAAAAAATCACAACGGAGCTGATAGCGCTTTTAGTCGTTTGATTGAACAATCTCCGACATACGTACCAGGGTATTTCTGGAAAGCACGTAACTTATTCCAATTGGATTTGAAAAATGAAAAATGGTTAGCTAAAAATGATTATTCTAAGGTGGTTGAATTAATCAAACCGGAAGAACGTACACAAGGAAACAACAAAGCAATGTTGATGGAATCGTGCAAGTATTTGGGTGATTACTACACAAACTCAAGTGAAAAAGACATTGCGAAAGCAAAAGAATTTTGGACAATCGTTCAACAACTTGATCCAAACGATCCACAAGCAAAATTATTCTTTACGAAGTTTAAATAACATGAAAAGAAAGGCTGTCCGAAACGACAGCCTTTCTTTTTGACATCCATTTCGTTTGAAATCGCTAACTTTGTAACAGATTAGACTAATAACAATCGTTTCACATTAAAAATATAAATTTTGAGCTCCATTTTTGCCAAAGAAAAAATCATTTATAAAACCGACGCCGAAATTGATGCTATGCGTCAAGCTGCATTGGTGGTAAGTCGTACATTAGGAAAAGTTGCTGAACTAATTCAGGAGGGAATTACCCCCAAAGAATTGGATGAAATGGCTGAAGCATATATCATTTCAGAAGGTGCTGTACCCGGATTCAAAGGGCTTTATGGTTGTCCTTCTACCCTATTAATATCAATCAACGAACAAGTTGTTCATGGTTTACCTACAGAACGACCACTAAAATCGGGAGACATCGTTTCTGTTGATTGTGGTGCCGTTTTAGATGGATTCTATGGCGATCATGCTTATACCTTTGAAATTGGTGAAGTAAAACCAGAAATCAAACGACTTTTAGAAGTTACAAAAGAATGTTTGATGATTGGAATTGATCAAACGCGTGTTGGAAATCGAATTGGAGACATCGGTTATCATATTCAACAACATGCTGAAAAAAATGGTTTTAGCGTTGTGAAAGATTTAGTTGGTCATGGATTGGGGAGAACGCTTCATGAAGAACCACAAGTACCCAATTATGGCCGTAGAGGTCAAGGAAAGAAAATCCAAGATGGCTTAACTATTGCGATCGAACCGATGATTAACATGGGAACGGATCGCGTGTTAACACTAGAGGATAATTGGACAATTGTGACGGCTGACGGTATGCCTAGTGCCCACTTTGAACACGATGTTGCTGTGGTGAATGGCCAACCAATTGTACTTTCAACGTTTGATTACATCGAAGAAGCATTAGCAAAAAAGAAATAATGGATCAAGACGACAAGTCAAAGGCACAAAAATGGGTTGGACTCGTAATTTTGACGTATTTCATGTACGCACTTCCAACCCTTTTTCAAACTGGTGACTTGATTTTCCCTAGTCCTTTCAATGATTTATTGCTTATCATTCTGTCTGTATTGTGGTTTTATAATTTCCGAAAATCACAAACAAAAAACACGATTATACTATTCATCTACCTCCTTTTTAGAGCACTGATGAATCCTTATTATTGGAACTTTGTTTTTCCCATTAAAACAATCGAGTTGATGCAGAAATCGGCTCTTATCCCCTATTTAAAAGTTGTTCCATTGATTTTGTTAAACTTATTTGTATTGATTGAATTTAGAAGAAAAGCACACCTACTCTACTACACTTCAGTTGGTACAATCAGTTTAATCACATTAACTGGAATTCTTTTTGGATTAAATTGGATCTATTTAATTCAACTTGGATTGATTGTTCTCACATTATTAATTGATCGATTTAGACATAACATTCATGCAACTTCGTTTTATGCAACCCCCTATTTGTTGCTTATTGCCTTTCTTTTGGAATGTTTTGCTTTTGTTAATCATCTGTAAACTAGCGCTCTTTAAAAAAAAGAAAAATAATTCAAAAAAAATCACTTTTATAAGCAAGCTTTTATTAATTTTGCGCCCAGTTCATTGAATTTAGGAGGGATGGGTGAGTGGCTGAAACCACCAGTTTGCTAAACTGACGTACGGGTAACTGTACCGCGGGTTCGAATCCCGCTCTCTCCGCAAACGAAGTTAAGGAAGAAGGGATGAGAAACCGAAGGGTTCGTGCCGAGTAACTGGTTACGAGACCTCCGTAGGAAATCCCGCTTTAACTATTTTATCAGACTGAATTTCAATCAGATAAAATAAAAATTAAAAAACTTCAAAATAAAGAGTGCAAATAAAGAAAAAATACTTATCTTTGCACACCCAAAAAAGGGAAATGAACAACGGTTCATTTAAATTTGAAATAACAAAAAACAATACTTGGAGAATTCTCCTCGGGGTGTAGCGTAGCCCG
>CAYRMV010000217.1:0-4086 GCA_964425255.1 uncultured Flavobacteriales bacterium | reverse complement strand
TGGATTCACCTCTCTAATGGCAACTTTAGCAATCGTTGTTGCACTTGTTGCTGGATTCCTTATTTACAATTACATTTTCGGAGACAAAAGTAACTTCGTAGACAATGATCCAAATGGTGAACCATTAGAAGGCAACTATTTAGCAATTATCTACAAAGGTGGTATTATTGTACCTTTCCTAGTAGCAATGAACTTAATTGTAATTATTTTCTCTATTGAGCGTTTCGTTACTTTGGCTAAAGCAAAAGGAAAAGGAAGCTTAGATAAGTTTGTGACTAAAACACGTGAAATGTTGAACAATGGTCAAATCGATGAGGCAATTGATGCTTGTGACCGTCAAAAAGGTTCTTTAGCAAATGTTGTTCGTGCAGGTTTGGTTAAATACAAAAACATTCAAGGTGAAGCTGGCTTAGACAAGGAGCAAAAAGTGGAAATCTTGAAAACAGAATTGGAAGAAGCAACATCTTTGGAGTTACCAATGCTTTCTAAAAACTTAGGAGTTCTTTCAACAAGTGCATCTATTTCGGTATTGATCGGTTTGATCGGAACGGTAATGGGGATGATTCGTGCATTCGGTGCGATGTCACACGGTACTCCTGATACTTCTGCTCTTGCAACAGGTATCTCTGAGGCATTGATTAATACAGCGTTTGGTATCTTGGCATCTACATTAGCAATTATTTTCTACAACTTCTTCTCTACTAAAATCGACAACATGACGTATGGTATGGACGAAGCAGGTTTCTCTATCGTTCAAGATTTTACAGCGAAACATAAATAAATAGCATTTTTTTTGAAAAGCAATTGAACGTTTCAAACGATTGATTGTACAGACAAGAAATGCAATTAAGGAACATTTTAAAAGATAATTGAAATGCCAAAAATTAAAGTACCAAAAAGTGCACCCAGTATCGACATGACACCCATGGTGGACTTGGCATTCCTTCTTGTAACGTTCTTTATGCTTGCTGCGAATTTCCGTACCAATGAACCCGTGGATGTTGAAACACCTTCGAGTATCAGTGATCGAATTATTCCTGACAATGCATTGACCGTTACGATTGATAAAGGAGGTCGAGTTTTTATGGACTTAACAAATGCAGAAGCACGCGGTGAAATGTTGCAATATGTATTGGCAAAATACAAAAAAGGCTTGAGCCCAGAACAAATTGAGAAATTCAAGTATATGGGTACTTTTGGTTGTTCTATCAATGAACTTCCTCAGTACATCGACATGTCAAGCGAAGAAAGAAAGCAATTTAACACCATTGGAATTCCAACGGACTCAACAAACAATCAGTTGAAAGATTGGATCTTCTATGGAAACATTGCTGCCTTGAACACGGGACGTACTGCCTTTGAAGATGCCAAAATGAAAGGTCAAAAACCCGATGCAAATGATTTCAAACCAAAATTCATTTTGAAAGCCGATAACAAAGCTTTGTACGCTCATGCACAAGTTGTTATCAATACTTTCCGTGATTTGGATTTGAATAACTTAAACTTTATTACATCACAGGAGGCTACTCCTCAATAATATTGTAAGAAAATGGCAGAAATAGTAGATAATGGCGGTGGCGGCGGCAAAGGCGGCAAAAAAAGAGCCAAGAAATCCTCAACAAGGGTCGATATGACTCCCATGGTGGATTTGGCTTTTCTTTTGTTGACGTTCTTCGTTTTGACCTCCACCTTTAGCAAGCCAAAGGTAATGAGTTTGGTGTATCCAGCTAAGGTTGATCCAAATGATAATGGAGTTAAACCACCTCCCGTAAATAATGCAATCACCTTTCTTCTTTCAGAAGACAAAGTGTTTTACTACGAGGGACAGTTTTATCCAAAAAGCGCACCCGGTCCTGAGGGAGCAACGGAATTGAAAGAAACCAATTTTGGACCAACAGGATTACGTAAATTGCTAGCCGATGGAAACAAGTACGTTTTGATGGAAAAAGAGGGAATCGAAAAGCAATTAAAACGAAAAGAAATTCAAGATACCACGTTTCAACGTAAATTGAGTGAATTCAAGAAAGACAAAAAAGCGTTGAAAGTATTAGTGAAAACGGATGAAAAAGCAACTTGTAAAAACTTTATCGATTTGATCGATGAGTTAAAAATTGCTGAGATTGGTGTAATCGCACCCGTTGACATGATGCAAAGTGAGATGGATTTGGTTAAAGAAAAACGTTAAATTATAGGATATGGAAGTAGTATTAATTCTCGTTGCCATCATTGCCGGAGTAACTCTTTTTGATTACTTTACGTCGCGCAAATGGCAACAAATCACTTCGGTTGAACGTAACACACTCGTTTTCGAAAACCGTAACCAGGAGTATGGTGCTTATGTCTTACGCAAAAATTACGATCGTAACATGGTGATTGTCATGTTTAGTGTAGTTGTTGGTATGATTGCATTAGGTGGAGTGTATTTATACATTCAAAATTTACCTGAGCCTGTGATTGAAGTTCCAAAAACGGATTCACAAACATTTGCTATCCCAGCTCCACCGGAGGAAGATGTACCACCACCGCCAAAGGAAGAAATCATTCCTCCACAAGAGCGTACGTTGGCATTTATTCCACCGGTTGTTGTTGACATTCCAGTAGAAGAAGATCTTCCATCGCAAGATGATTTGGATAAAGTCAAAGCGGATACAAAAACGAATGAAACGGATGAAGTAAGTTGGGATCCGCCAGTAGTTGGAGGTGAGAAAGCTCCTGAAGTAATTGAAAAACCAAAAGAAGATGAAATCCTTACCTTCGTTGATGAGGAAGCTAAATTCAATGGTAACATGATGGAGTTCATTCAAGGAAAACTTAGATACCCACCTTCAGCAATGGAAATGGGTGCTCAAGGTAAATGTTATGTAAAGTTTGTCGTTAAAGCAAATGGATCTATTGCAAACGTTTCAATTGAAAGAGGCGTACCAGGATGTCCTGAATGTGATGAAGAAGCAGTTCGCGTAATTCGCTCTATGCCACCATGGATTCCAGGTAAAAACAATGGTAAATCCGTATCAACATGGTGCCGAATTCCAATTAATTTCCAATTGCAATAATCTTTTTTATACAATTGTAAAGCCTCCACGATTTAATGGAGGCTTTTTTTTTGAAAACAGATTACTCAATCATTCTCACAACAAAGGATTTAATTTAGACCTTTAAAATCAATAAACATTTAAAATTGATGGATTCTTGTAGCTTTACACATGATATTCTGTATCTTTGATTTTGAATATTTAAACAATAAACAAACAAAAAACAATGAAAAATCTGTCTTGGATTCCGATTATATTATCAAGTTCTAGTATCATTTTATCTTTGATTTTACTGTATTTTATTTTGTTTTCTACCATATTCGATGATCGATTAGAGGGGAATAAAAAACCAATCATAGCAATTGTATTAATTGCTTATACCCTATTCAGAGGATATCGCGTTTATTTAACCATTAAAAAACGAAACAATGATCAACAATAAAAACTTCTTTTTTGCTGCTTCGATCAGCATCTTGTTTGCTTCTTGTAATTCAAATCAAAATCCGTTGGCTTACCAAGAAGACGCTCATGGACGAGGAAAAGCAACCATTTTGATTGAAGAATCATTCAAACCTTTGTTTGATACAAGCATTTACACTTTCGAAAGTAAATTCCCCAAAGCTGACATCGAACCCGTTTATCAATCTGAATTAAAAGTCATCGAGGATTTTTATGCCAATAAAGCAAAAACGATTGTCATTTCTCGTGATTTAACGGAGGATGAAAAAGCAGCTTTAAAAACGAAAAACGTGGAGGTTAGAAGCGATAAAATTGCATTGGATGCCATTGCTTTGATTCTTCATCCTTCGAATTCAGATACCTTAATGACTGTTGATCAATTAAAAAAAATTATCACTGGAAAACAAACTACTTGGACCTCTTCGAAAAAGCCTATTACAGTCGTATACGATCAACCCAATTCCGCTAATTTCAACTATTTAAAAAATTTAGTCAACGGAAATGTAGACAAAAAATTATACGCAGCCAATTCCAACGAGGAAGTCATCAATTACGTAAAAAAGAATCCGAATGCTATCGGCGTAATCGGATTGAA
>CAYRMV010000216.1:0-4129 GCA_964425255.1 uncultured Flavobacteriales bacterium | reverse complement strand
CCTTGCTGCGAACCAAATAATTGTGAGAACTTAAGTTTTCCGATTGGGGCTTGTGGAGACGTGCGCGCATGATCGTAAAGCGTTAAGATTATGTCACCGGTAATGATTCGAGGGACAAATTCGTGAATTCGTTAACAACTTCAACTAAACTACCCTGAATATCTGGATTATTAGCCCAACTAGAAAGAAAAGCAGACATAATAACACCATCAGTATAATTAAATTCTATTGTTTTAAATGGCAATTTAGGACCTGCGAATGTTCTAAAAAATTCTTTGAACATTTCTTGATTTTCTTGATTTTTTGAAATGCACTGCATCAAAACACCGACAACATAATTTCGAGTTACGTTTACCATCGGATGATCCAAGAAATTGATACTACCAAAATAGTGCATCATTTCAGTTGCACTAGAAATGGAATCTGGATTGATAGCGATATATCTTAAAACCTGCGCAACTAAAATCAACCTACAGACTTGTTCAAATGGAGTTTGAATGGTTATAAATGGTGGAAAAATTAAACCCAAATAAAAAGAAATCAATTCCCCTCCATTTTCAGGCTCAAAATACGATGACAAAATACGAATCATACGAGCAGCATAAAACATAAATGCAGCTCGCGTATAAGGTGAATTGATCCGAATCGTTCCCATTTGTTGGAAATAGTACACAAACGATTCGAACATATCTCCTCGATCTAATCCAATCGCAATCATATCAACAGCTGCTTGTAGCTGGATAATGGTTCTTGCTTCTTCTAAGGAAAGGTTACTAAAATAAAATGGATCATAGAAACAAAGATCTTGATCCAATTGATCTACTAACATACGAGAAACTTTCGGTGCCGCACGAGCCTCCGAACCGAAAAACGACCCTTCATCAAATGAAAAGAACTTAAAATCATATAAGAAACTTTTCATCCCATTGAACTGCTTTTTTTCAATCGAATTTTCATCTTTGAAAAATTTGATTTTTGAAGCAAATTCATTCAAAATAATGTTCATTTTTTCACCCGTAATAGCTTGTTTACTATTACTTACAATGTATTGGTTGATGTGATCTTGTATTTGTTGTCTATCTCCCATATCACTTATTTTTATTTTACCAATTTACCCGTATAATTTTGTCAAGCCAAGGAAGCTTTATGTAATTTAAGGTCCATTCAATACGATCAACTAAGATATCCTGTGTCTTGCGCTCAAATGAAATATGGATGTTTTTTTCATCTTCGTTTACCTTTCCTTCCCGTACCAAAAACTCGTTTTGGAGTAATTCAATTCCCGATGAACTCAGAATTGTCCAATTTGCTAAAACCGCATTTAACAACGCCCGTGCTTCTTCTTTCATTTCTTCTGTTAAAAAAACAAATCGTTCGATTGGAACTTGTTGTGGTATACCACAAAGCAACTTTTCAAAGCCCATTTGATGTTCAAATGCGCACTCATTTCCCGTGGCCAAATAATGAAGAAGGTGTACACATAATTCGGGATTATCTAATTTAGAATCAGCTGTAAGCAAGCCAAGTCGATCAAAAAATGTTTTTAAAAATGGATGTACTAGAATCAATCCCGCGTTCCATATCCTTCGTTCGTTATTCAAATTTGTTTCCTCCCTCAAATCGTTCTGTATGGTTGGTACCTCCATCTCTTCCAAAGCTAATTCATTTGAATTGGACAAAAGTTGCTCTATCTTTTGAAGCATTGTTTGCTTTGTCTCACCCAAATTCAGAGGTGCAATTATCCACTCCAAGATGCGTTGCATCGCTGTGTCCGCATTTGACTTATACCAACCTTCAAACAACTTTAGGAGTACTTCCCGCTTCTCTGTTTGAGTCAACCAATTAAAAAAGGGTTGATTCAATGAAATCGAATCCTTATTTATGACAGTACGGTTCACCAGAATACTGAAAATCCACAAAACCAAATCAGTATCCAACTGATAAATAATTCGCCTTCTTACAGAAACAGAATTCCCTAGTTCAATAAATCGCTTTATAAAATCGTTTCTATTTTCGGTAAACAACAATTCAATGTTTGATTTAATGAGTAAGTCTTTACCTAACGACTCACTGCAATACCAAGGCAGTATTCCATCTTGCAAAAAAGATAAAAAAGCTTTTTGTCTTATTTCATCTTCAGAAAAACGTACAGTATTGTCAATTTGATTAAACTCCCGATCTCTCCTTTTATTCGTACGGAAATAAACATCTAATTGATTTCGGATTTCATTCCTCCATGTATCTATCGAAAATGTACTATTTAGATTCAACTCCGAAACAGAGAAATTCAATTTGACTTGATTGAGTATGGTCATAGATTGGTTTATGCCTTCCTTTGATTCATACTGGAGAATATAATCCTCTATGATTTTAATCACCATATTCGTAAGAAAATCTCTTGTATTTTCTTTTAGACTGATGGCAGACTTATATGAGTCAGTATGCAATCTAACTTTCATTTTCTGAATGACAATATGGTCTTTGGTCATGTGTTAAAAATTACTGAATATCAATCACCTGCCATAAAACATTGCAGTCATCGCTACCATTGCTTGATGAAATCGTAAAGCCCGATTCCGTTTTAGAAGAAACGCGAATATTTCCATTAAAATCTCCCCCATCTTGTACTGTTAGCATGATATAGGAATTTTCCGTCAAGGCAGAAGTACTCACTGTTACTTCACCACTCACGAGCGATGCCACACCTGCAGTTTCAGACCCACTAACATAGGACAATCGCTTCCCGTAATTAAATCTAAGGCCTGTGTTGTTTATTTGTAATGATTCTTCACCATCAAACTCATAGTATTTTCTAGAAGGTTCTTGAACTACTCTTGAAACCCCTCTTCCATCTGAAGTTTTATTTAATATAAATTCGTGTCTTACATCAATGGCGCTAGTTCTTTCGTCTTCTGAATCCCCATCGTTATAATGATAGTGTGCGGAAATTCCAATTTTATCTTCTCGGATTTCCATGATATTTTGAATATTATCTTGTACTAATCCTGAATAAACGCCTCTTGGAAGTTTAAATCCTCCAAGTTCAACAGACTTGGGCAAAAACAAGGAAAGTGTTGCTGTCACTTCTGGTTCAGAAGCTCTCATGGCACTTGCAGGTATATCGGCTCCTTCAGAAATTTTACTTTTGAACTTCGACAACATTTTATCTCCACTTAATCTATCAAATGGATTCATCCCATCAATGTTACCAATTACAGTCGCATACTGATTTGAAACAACTCCCCCAATTTTTGGTTGCTCTATAGGATCAGGTTTAGCTGCTAAACTAGCAAATGCAGCGGATCTTGCAGATTCGGTATTTCCTAATATGGAAGTTAGAAAACCAATATATGGTACGTTAATTTCATCTGTTAGTGGAATGATACCTGACAATTCAAATAGACCACCATTCGCGTTGATAATTTTTTGATTATCCTCAACATTTGGATCATTGTTTAAAACAGAATTAATACCTCCTCCTTTTCCTTCTCCAACGAGCTCAAATGAATTAGCAATTACATTCAAAATATTATTTAATTGAGCAGCAGTAATACGTTGTCTGCCATTTGTGTAAATAAATTCATTGATTAAATCAATAATTTGTTCTCTTTTTGATTCCATGATACTTGTTTTTTTGTTTTACGATTAAATTTCACACGTGCAGTTACACGAATAAGGCAATGAAAAGTCTGCCAACACAGTATTTGCTGGTATTTCTCCAAATGGTTCAGCAGTGTAAACCAATACAAAAGTGCCCCCTATTTTCACCCCTCCAAAATGCTCTAAACCAGGATGGTTTTTCACAAATTCGGATAACTTTTTATTTAAAATTATTTTATTTTTTCTTCGTTCAATCTCAGTTAAGATCGTTTCGATTTGTTTGATATTACAGCAATATTTGATCAAATCCTCCATGATATTAGGAATCATAGCTGGAGCTTTTTCAGTAATTCGCGTTACTTCAAAATCATTTGAGTAATCATAATTGAATGATCCAGGAAGCTCTTCAATATTCTGTCGTTCATTTACTGGAGTATACGAGTGAAGTGGTGATACATTAAAATAATTTCCTGGAGTTGACATAGGTGGAAATGTAGGGGCTACATCTCCATTGATAATACCTGTTGTT
>CAYRMV010000215.1:0-4153 GCA_964425255.1 uncultured Flavobacteriales bacterium | reverse complement strand
CAAGAAAGAAGCAGAAACGCTTTTGCCTTCAGTAGTATCTATGTTGGATCGTTTGACTAAACGCAACATCATCCACAAAAACAAAGCTGCAAACTTGAAGTCTGGATTAGCTTTGAAAATCAATAAATTGTAATCAATTTTTAAAAATATACGAAAGGGGGTTTTTGACCCCCTTTTTTTATATTACTTTTAGTTTAAAATAATACCGTGTTTCGATTCAGATTCTTGCTTTTTCTCTTTGGGATATCGAGCAGCTTTGCTCAAGAATCAGCGCTTTTACACAATTCAGATACACTTACTTATGCTTACCGAAGCGGTTCGTCAAAAATAGATTCACTGGATTTAATTTTTGCCAATCAATCCGTTATTCTGCCCGGTGGAGCCTGGTTTAATCCCTTTGGACAACTCGGGAATGATTACGTTCAATCCATACTAACTACCCACCAAATCTTCCCCGAAATAAAACGCTTAAATCCCACATTCACGGCTTTGCCTCATTTGGGTTTTATGTACACTTTTGGTTCGTTTGGCACCCAAATTCTTCATGCCGAATACCAACAAGCATTTAAGAAAAATCGAAGTTTACAAATAGATTATGCGCGAACAAGTTCAAATGGAGCTTGGCGAAACAGTGCGTTTAAAAATAGTCAACTGCGTTTACTTTATCGTCAAGATTTCAAACGTCATTTGCAGGAAACGTATTTCTATCAGCAGCGTTTCGAACGCGGATTGAATGGGGGATATGAAAAAGATAGTTTACTTCCGATTGCTGGACTCGAATTTATTCCTGTCAATCGAAATTCGGCTCAGAGTGTTTTGAAGCAAATCCAAGCGGGGAGTAGCCACTACCTTGCCTTGAATAGCGATTCGTTGGTGAAACATGGAATCTTGTACCACATCGAATACCGCAACCAAAACCGAGTGTATACCGATGTCTTGAACGATACGCTGAATTACCGTGATCAGTTTCAGTGGGCAAAAATTTCGAATCGGGGAGGATACTTTCTCCGTTCACAGCGTTTTCGGATAGAAGGAACGCTCAATCATGCGTACTGGCGCTTTCAAAATGCTGGTGCAAACCGAGATACAACTGAGATTTTCGTTCAAGGAAGTTTGTATTTGAAAGTGAGTAAGCAACTGATTTTGAAATCGATGCAACAGTATTATTTGGTGGGCGCTAGCAATCAGTTAATTTCCCGCAACCAATTGATTTTCAAGAATAATAAAATGCAAGCGAGCTTCCAATTGCGCTACGAACAAACTCTACCCGAAGCTTTCAAACGACAATATGACGGAACAGTCTATGCGTGGAAACTAAACGATTTGTCTTTGCAACAGATGCTTGGTGCGGATGCGCAAGTGGATCTTAAAACTAAAATTCCTTTTCGCTTGAAAGCCAATTGGATGAACTGGAACAAACGCTATGTTTTTGAATCCGGAACCTGGACGGCAAATTCGGTCTATTCCGATGCGAATATTTTACAAATCTCAGCAAGAACCGATTTGGCTTGGAAAGGCTTTCAGTTGCAACCCGAAGCGAATATGATTCAAGCCGTTGGGTTTTCGCATGTTCCGCAGTGGGATTTACGTGCCCGCGCATTCTGGCACAAGCGTATGTTTGCGGCCAAAAAATTCCATTTCATTTTGGGAGCCGATGCACGTTACCGTTCCAATTATGTTGTAATGAATTACATCACCGAATTAGATCTATACGATGTAAACGCAATGCAAGGAATCAACCAAACGCTGTTGCGCGTGGACTTTTTCACCGGTTTTGAAATCGACGAATTCCGTTTGTACCTCAAAGTCGAAAATCTCGATTACCTCTGGAACGACCGCCAACAACTCGAACAAAAAAACTTCCCGATTGCACCGCAGTTGATCCGCATTGGGGTGTTGTGGGATTTTTTTAATTAGGGTTTGTTTGGATTAGATAAAAGTATTCTGGTTCTAAGTTTTTTAACTTAATTTAATTTGTAAGTAATTTTTATTTCAATTCCAAATAAAATATTATTTTAGTCATTTTAACTCAACGCAAGTTTCATGTCTAATAATAAACAAAGAACACCAACACCTACAGAATTCTACAAACAACGTAGACCTGAAAATTTTTCAGATTCTGAATTGATTCAAGAAGCTGTATTGACTAGAGAGTTATTAGCGTTTGAATTAAGCCAAATATCTAACAACCAAAAGCAAGATCAGTTCGAAACATTATGTAGGAGGTTAGCAGAGAAATTCATTGCTCCTAATTTGATTCCACAAGTAGGGCCAACAGGAGGTGGCGATGGTAAAACTGATTTCGAAACTCACCCTGTTTCTACACAAATTTCTGATCGTTGGTTTATTCCAGAAAATGGATGGAGTAATGATGAAAAATGGGCTTTTGCAATTAGTGCTAAAGAAAATTGGAAGTCAAAACTTAAATCAGATATACAGAAGATAATTTCAACTAATAGAGATTATACCAAGATTTTCTTTTTTACAAATAGAAATCCTTCAAGTAAACAAAAGAAAACCGTACAGGATGAATTTCAGAAAGAATTTGGGGTAGAAATAACGATTTTAGATGCAGAATGGATTCTTGAAAAAACGGCAAGTAACCCATATATTATAGACATAATAGTCGATTCTCTAAATCTTTCGTCAGTATATAAGCCTAAAGTTCACCTAGGATCAAACGATACAGAAAGATTAAAAAAGCTTGAATCTTTGGAGAAAGAAATTGCGAATCCAAATCGATATTTTGAATTCGATTTTCAATTGGTTGAGGATGCTTTAGAGGCCGCACTTTTAAGTCGTAATCTAGAAAGATCAAAAGATGAAGTAGAAGGAAAATTTGAAAGAGCATTAAGATTCAGCAATAAACTTCAAAACAAAGGGCAATTGGTTCGCATTCATTATCAAAGAGCTTGGACGTACATTCATTACTTTGATGATTTCAAAAATTTCATTACAGCTTATCAAGAAGTCAAGAATTTGATTGCAGCTGAATCAACCATTTCCGAATTAGAATTATTCTTCAATCTTTTCAATGTTTTAAAAGCAGTAGTTTCAAATGAAGTATTTGATGAATGTGAAGCGATTGATATCGATAATGAGAGAATTGAAATTGAAACTATAATTCAATCCCACATTAATGACGAATCTAAACCTAGCTCGGCATTAATCGCTCGAACGTTTAAAATTATTTTGGATTTGTGGGATAAAATGACCAACCAAGAGAACCCAGACGAGCTGTTTAATGAGTTTTCAGATTGCCTAAAAAGCAGTACAGGACATATTGAGTATCCATTTGAGGTATTTAAAGATATCATTGAAGTTTACGGAGATATTTTTCCGGACAACGCAGCCTACGATTCTCTATTTGAAACTGTAGCTGAGATTTCTGGGAACCGACATTCACAACTATCTTCAGCAGAAATGTTCATTAGAAGGGGAGCACAAAAAATAGAAGCTAATCTTCACAAAGAGAGTATTGTGTTTTTTGGAAAAGCACTTTTAAAACTCGCAAAAGAAGAAAGTAAGCACGGTATGTATTTAGCTCTTATGGGGCTAAGTATGGCTTACAAAGCAGTAGGGCTTCCATGGGCTTCATATAATAGCTTGATCACAGCATGTTCAATTCCGATGAAAGAATGGTATGAGAAGGGAGTGTTTGATAAGAGAATGTATCGATGCGTAAAAGAGATCTTGATAAATGAACTTTTTATTGGAAGGCTACCTGTTTTTCTGCTTTGGAATGAGTTGTCCAATGCAATTTCTCATCAAGTAAATATTGAAGAACAGAAGGGATCTCAATATTCTTTGGCTTTTTTAGATGCTGGCATGTCGATTAGATTGATTGATTCTGCAAAATTAGATCCAAAAGCTTATTCGGTTTTGCCAGATTTATTAGCATCTCAAGAATTATGGCTTTCCCAAGATTCGGTACTGTATGCTTTGGGACATCTGGAGATGTTGTCTGATGAATTTTACTCTAACGCCGGAATTACCAATGAAGAAGAGCTTAATGAATACTTTGAAAAAGTTGCACACCAACCACTCAAAAAACAAATTCTTTGTGACACGAACTTGTTATCTACAGATGAAATAAAGCTTCAGACTGAAATTCTAGGAGTAACCTTCACCATTGAATTTCAAAGAAATCATG
>CAYRMV010000214.1:0-4153 GCA_964425255.1 uncultured Flavobacteriales bacterium | reverse complement strand
ACCAATTACGAAAATCACGGTGGTGAGTTTGAAGACGATTTTGCAAGGATGGGTACACAACAGGAACCACCTGTGAATAAGCCTTCTGCAACAAAAAAACCGGGACGAGATACAGAAAATTTTGCGAAACAGAAAAAAACTTCGCCTGAATTAAAAGAAAATAGTGCGTCTTTGAAAATGAGATCTTTAGGAGTTTCAGGAGCGGGGAACATTGTAAAGCGGCTTGGAATAAATAAGTTTGGAACAATAGAAGTTGAAATTAACAAAGTTCAAAAAATACATGGTGTTCCTAAAAAAGGAACACCACCTAGTCATATTGAAAATTTAGCCAATGATTTTAAAACAAATGGATATAATTTAGAAAGTGGGCCACCTATTGAGGGATATGCCATGCCTGATGGACAAATTATAATTATTGATGGTCATCATAGATTAGCAGCATTGGAACTTTTGGGTGAAATAAATATCCCTATAAGAATACACTCTCAATTAGCGGATGAAGGGTTAAGGAAAATGCTTAAAATTGGTGAGTATTCTGGGTTTTATCCGCCATCAAAGTATTCTACGAATTTTAAACTTCCTGATTTCGGAAGATCGTTAAACCATGAAATAGATAATGAAGCATTTAAATTTGTTCAAGAAAATTTCTGATATATAAAATATTCATGAGCAATACCATAGCAAACAGTTGATTTTTGTCGTTAACGAGAGGTTTGAAGAGTAAAATCAAGAATATAATGCGTATTTTTGCCAAGATAGAAAATTGAAAAACAGTATTTTAATTATTTTATAAAAATGTGAGTCATAATAAATATCAAACCCACCATCGAACAATATTAAATTTCAATAATTTATAAAATTTAAACGTATGAAAACTTGGTTTAATAAATTTGATAAAAAAAAACGAAAAGGAAGTTTAGATTGCCCAAATTGCGGACATCATTTTGATGAGCGAATTTTATATTTAATAGAACCTAATATTTGTCCAAGCTGTAAAAATGACATTGGCTTTATTGATCTTAGTCCATATCATTCGGTGATATTTACGATAGATTTAAACCGTTGTCCAGAGTTGATAAAAAAAACATTTTACTATTTAACCACACAAAATCAAAAAGAAGGTTACGAGCAGTTGAAAGAATTATTTTTTATGATAACATATAACACCGAAAGCCCTTAGAGTTAATGGCTTTTCATTATATGTTGAGAATCTAATAAAATGATAAAAATATCAATGTGTTAATATTCATATTTTTAAGCCTTTGTAACAAATATTCAAAGATGTAATCCAGTCCGTATTTGAAAATGAGACAGCTCTTCTTTCGTGTTTTTTTATTCGATTCAGTTATATTTTTTGGTTATTGTGGTTCTTAATTGCTTCTTTATACCAACACTCTATAAGTTGACTTTTTTGAATCGTGTTAATTTTCAAAGGCCTCAAAGAAAATAGTTCTGACAAAAAAAATTATGGCGAGGTGCTTTTATCATTCAAAATAAAGGACATTTCACTCCTATTGGATATGAAAAATCCAAACTTGACACCTAGTTGGTTGCTATCACTGCACAATATGCCATTGGAGCGTTCGTTGCCGCTTTGGTTGTCGGTATTGAAATGTTAATCACAGGCATCCTTACTTCCACCGTATTTTGGGTAGCAGCGTCTGCTTACGGGATTTACACGGGCATCGAAAGGATCAATGCAGCTAAAAATAATCCTCACCTAACACGAAATCAAACGGCGTATGAATATGGTTTTGGAACAACCGAAATCATATTATCGCTACTTCCGTTTTGGGGGAAATTTAAAAGGAAGTCAAATAGTAAACAAGTAAAGAATAGCGGTTCTGATGACTTAGTTATGCCAACACATAATACTTCTTCTACAATAAATAAAACAACCGATTTTGAATTTATAACTGCTGAAAATAAAAATTTCGAATTGTACCGAAGAAAAGTTAATATCGGCAAATATTCAGAATTATCAGTAACTATGGATTTGCAGAATGTAAAATATTTAGCTGATAAGGGAGGAATAGGCTTAAAAGGAATTAAAATTAGAATCATTCGAGATCCTGATTTGATCGGTAAGGGTATATATGGTTATACACACCCTAATGGAAAAATGATAGATTTGTACCCAGATAGTTTTATTAATGAAGAAACATTAATACGTACTTTGGGACACGAAAGGATGCACGTTTATCAAGTGAAAACTTTTGGTGCTCCAACGAACTCTTTATTGCTAAAGGATTTTGAAATAGCGGCTTATCAATCGGAAGATTTCTTCCACACTTATTATTTAAAATATGGAAAACCAGGAAAATAGAGATCAATGGATCACAATATTAAAAGAGCTTATCAATTTAAAACCAAAAAAAAATAAATTCAATTGGCAAGGCCAAGAATTCCGTTTTCAATATGTTGCAGACCGTGAGACTAGACTAGGATTTTTGTTGATTTGGGACAGTAAAACACTTGAGGCTGTTAATTTTTCAAGAGTTAAAGTTCCGGATAGTTTTGATTTTATTGAAATTCTAGATGAGAAAGCTTTTGCTGACAGCATTCCTTCTAATTTAAAATTTGATTAACGACTTAATCAACTGGAATTCTTTTATATCATACGATTGAATTTGTCTTCTTTACAAATTATTAATATGGAACAAAAAACAAGAATTCTGAAATATTTATTAGAGCGAAATGCTGCTTTAAACTATTATCAATTTGATAGAAAATTGTCAAATGATAAATTACATGAAATGATTCCAAACTTAAGGAGTAACTTATGTGAACTCCTTGAAGAAGGAAAAATATCTATGGAATTGATAAACGGTATTGAATTTTACTCCATCACAGAATTAGGTATAAGTGAGTTAGATAATTAGCTTGATTTCAAGAGATTTGATTAAAGTATTGCTGTTACTGCATCGTAATATACCATTGGCTATTCCCTTTTGGGCATATTGGCAGTTTTAGCTTTGATCTTGGCGGTTGTTGCCGTTGTTTGGTTAATTGGTGCTTTGATGGAGTACTTGGCAGGGGTATTTTTGGCGTTTTTCGGTGAAACATTATTGGGAGCTATATTTTCGCTATTGGGTACTTTGCTTCAGGCAGGAATCATTTGGTTACTTCAATCCACCGTATTCTGGGTAGCAGCGTCTGCTTACGGAATTTACACGGGCATCGAAAGGATCAATGCAGCCAAAAATAATCCTAACTTAACACGAAATCAAACGGCGTATGAATACGGTTTTGGAACAACCGAAATCATATTATCGCTACTTCCGTTTTGGGGTAAGTTTAAGAGGCGGCCGAAAAGAGAAAGAAATTTTGAGCATTCTGAAACATTGAATAAAACAAAATCCATGGATTTAAATTCTGCTAAAAGGACGCTGGAAGGGAATAATGCTTATGAAATTGAGGAAGGTATTCAAAAAAAGAATAACTTAGCTGGTATTTATTTAGGAAAGAATAAGTTCAAATTTAAAGCAGAGGAATTAATTAGCAGACTTTCAAAGATTGAGACTAAAGTTACTCAAGATTTAAAGAATCTTGCAAAAGCGAATGGAGGTAAAATGGAAGGTCTGGAATTCAGACTTAAAACACCTGAATCTTTAGAAAGGAAATTAGCTTCTGATGGAATTAACGAGCCCATGAATGATGTTTTACGTTATACTATTATTATTGATGATGATTTAGCTAAGGGAACTAGTGCTATTTTAAAAGGGTTAGAATCCAAAGGGTATCAAACAGTAAAAATTAAGAATACTTTTCAAAAAGGACAGATATATAAAGGGATAAACACAAATGTAAAGACTCCAGATGGAAATATTTTTGAAATTCAATACCATACTTCTGAAAGTTTCAATGTAAAACAAAATATTAATCACTCCTTATATGAAGAATATCGATTATTGGATAAGACTTCTCAAGAAGCGATAAATCTAGAAAAACGAATGATTGAAAATTCAAACACTATAAAGCTTCCACAAAATATAAACAAAATTAAATCTTATTAAATGGAATACAGTTATTACTTAAATAATTACAATGGAATTAATACATTATATAGGATCAAAGGTAAAATCCACGGTAATGCATCTAGTTTGGAAGCATACTATAAACTATTTCAAAATCAGATAGATTATAAAGACCA
>CAYRMV010000213.1:0-4183 GCA_964425255.1 uncultured Flavobacteriales bacterium | reverse complement strand
AATCCGATGACCTACTTGGTGGAAACAAGAAGAATCTTGCCAAAAAAACAGATCAACTTCCGGATGCTGCTCTTGATATACCGAAGAAGCAAAAACCGTTGCATGTGGATTCCAAGCCATCAACCAAGAAACCTGAAATTGAGACTGATGTTCCCGTAACTAAGAACATACCTGAAACGAAAACTCCGGATTTAATAAAAGTAGATTCAGACCTTCCTGAAGGAAACTTTAAAAAGATGGATGGGGATGTAAAACATGGAAGTAAAAAGAGTAATGATATAACTACAAATAAAAATATACCAATAAAGCCAGAAAAAAATCCTACACAAACGACAAAATCATCAACAAAAAAATCTAAACTAAAGTCCGGAACACCAGAACATAAAGAAGCACGATGGAAAGCATATCAAGAAAAAGGAGGGAAATGGGAGTATGATAGGTGGAGTAAGCAGTATGACACTAATATGCAGAATGCAGAATATGGATTGGCTAGAGAAAGGATGTATCGAGAACAGTTAGGAGGAAAAAGCGAAACGGTAAAAACACCTCATACTAATAGACAAATTGATATTCACAAACCAGAGGAAATGTATGCGGGACAGCTCAAAACAGGAAAGATGAGTTTAACTAAACAAGCTAAAACTGATATTGCAAAAGATGCGGCAATGGTTAAACAAGGTTATCAAGTAGAATACATATTAGAAAAAGGAGCTTCACAACCATTTATTGATGCTCTTAAATTAAATGATATAGATTACCACATTGGTCTAAAAATTCCTTAATTTTATATGTGAAAATATTATATATGCAAAATTTAACACCGAAAGAACTAGAAGAAAAATTTGAGTTATTTCTTTTCAATATGGACGATTATCTTGAAGATTTAATGTCAAACTCGAAAAGTCTAGGTTATAATTTAGATTTAAGTTTAACAAGTTTAAATGATTTGGAACAATATATCATAGTTAAAAATATCCAAGTTGATAGTGATGATTACATAGATATCTCAGCTTATTTAGGTGAAGTTGCCAGAATCAATTATAGAGGTCAATGGATTTGTAATTTGGATAAAGAAAAAAATTCTATTTACTATGGTTTTCCAGTTATAATAGGCCTGTGTAAAGTTGAGGATGTTTTATTCTCACCATTTCATCTTGTCAAATCATTTATTCTAAGAAGAAAAGAGAATCTTTTTCTCTCTTCTATAATAAGTTTGGTGGAGCCTGAGGATATCAATTGGGATAAATTCCCCACTGAAGATTGATAATCAAAAACACTTAGTAATCAATTTTTTACAGATGGGATTGTCCACCTTATTTATTTTTTGGTTGTCATAAGAAATCTAAAAACCCGACGATTGGTTTGGTAGAAACAAGAAGAATCTTGCCAAAAAAACAGATCAACTTCCAGATGCTGCTCTTGATATACCAAAGAAGCAAAAGCCGTTGCATGTGGATTCCAAGCCATCAACCAAGAAACCAGATATTGATACTGATGTTCCCGTAACCAAGAACATTCCTGAAACGAAAACTCCGGATTTAATAAAAGTAGATTCAGACCTTCCTGAAGGAAATATTAAAAAGATGGATGGGGAAAGCCACAAGAGCCAAACTACACAGAATAAAACAAATGAAAAAGATGTATTAGAATTTAAAGAAGGTAAAAAAGGAGAAGGATGGAATAATGAATTAAATAAAGAGCTAAAACCTAATGCCAAATATAAAGTAGATGATTATCTTTACGAAACTGATTTGGAAGGAAGAATAAAAAAAGTTTCAGGAGAGTTGAAGCTTGATGCACGAGGAAGAAATGCATATCAACAAGGAAAGTCGGTTACCTCAAAAGGCGGAACCAAAGGAGCAGATCAGGGAGGACATTTAATTGGAGATAGATTCTTTGGACCGGGGGAACAAATTAACTATCTTCCAATGGATGCAAAACTAAATCAGGGAGCATGGAAAGCAATGGAAAACAAATGGGCAACAGAGCTTGCAGCAGGTAAAAAGGTAGAAGTTGATATCCGACCTGTATTTGAGGGAACTTTGAAAAGACCAACTAAATTTATAGTAAAAGAAATTATTGATGGTAAAGTAAAAATTCATAGATTTAATAATTAAAAAGGGAGTAGTAATGAAAAATGTTAGTGAGATATATGATTTTATTGGGCAATCTATTTTAGGAAGTATTTCAGAAAATTGGCAACAAGCAAATGTACACATTGAAGTTTTAGATGGATATTGTAGTTATACTGGAGATTTTGAAACAGATGATGGAGCGAAGTATGACATAGATGTTTTTGAATTTCCAGAAAATTTTGGTGATGCATTAGAGTTATTACATCAAATTACAACCGAAGGTGGTCATAATCGTTGGAACCGTGCAGTTTTTAGGCTATGGTCTAATGGAAAATTTGATATGGAATTTATCTGGGATCAGGAATTACATGATGAAATTGAAGTTTATAATAAAAAGTAAGAACATCAAAAATATTCAAATTGTTTATACAAAATCGAATATTGAAATCAATGTTCAAGCCCTAGGTAAAATCGTCGATTTGGGGCGTTAAAATCGAAAATTGATTTGTAAGTAAGATTCTTATTGTTGAAAGTTTAAAATATTTAGCAGACAATTTGTTAAAGGTGGTGTAGTCCACCTTTTTTATTTTTGGTTCTTGATAAGAATCTAATAATCCGATGACCTACTTGGTGGAAACAAGAAGAATCTTGCCAAAAAAACAGATCAACTTCCGGATGCTGCTCTTGATATACCGAAGAAGCAAAAACCGTTGCATGTGGATTCCAAGCCATCAACCAAGAAACCTGAAATTGAGACTGATGTTCCCGTAACTAAGAACATACCTGAAACGAAAACTCCGGATTTGGAAAAAAAGGATTTATTGAGCATTTTAATCGAACATTTATGGATGAAATTTTAAGTATGCATCTGTTTGAATCATTGGAACAAGTGCAACAAAAAGCCAATCAATGGATCTTCAAATACAACAACAAACGTCCCACAAGTCGTTAAATAGAATGTCGCCTAGAGCTTTCCTATTGAAATATGCAAAACTCAACGAACAGGAATTGAGGGAGATTTCTCATTCCAACAGGATTATAATAGTAGTAAACCAAAAAACTCTATTTTTGAATGTAGCGTGTTAAGGGAAGCTTAGCGAATACGATAAGAATAGCGTATAAATACCTAATCATTTTACGTAAAAGTAGTCAATCAAGTCTGTTTGTAGTTGTGTAATTTGCGCTTTCATTAAAACTAACAAAAATGGAATGGATGCACGATGTACTTCAAATACGCACAAATGAGTTGACTATCGTTTTCCAATTGTATTTTGGGTGTGTAGTGTAAGACATTGAGATGTTAGATAACAACCAGTGACATAACATGTAACTCTTTCCATCATGCGCGCACGTCTTCACAAGCCCCAATCGGAAAACTTAAGTTCTCACAATTATTTGGTTCGCAGCAAGGTGAAGCCTAAACTAGCGAAGAATAATCCGGGTGATATACATGAGAAAGAGGCGGATCAAGCAGCGGATGAAATTGTAAAAAAGTCATCATCAACGAACAGTTTATCCCCTACTGGCACGGGCGCGGTTCAAGCCAAACCGCTTTCGCAAACGCTCACGCCGCGTGTCCAACTCAAAGAGGAAGAAGATGTACAAGCCAAAGAGGAAGAAAACGTACAGTTGAAAGAAGCGGAAGTTGCCGAAATGGGCATGGCGGATCCGATAGACGAAGAAGATCCGATTCGAGCTGAGCAAGTACAAGCGATGGAGAATGAGAGCGAAAATGAGAGCGAGAGCGAAGAAGTACAGGCGATGGAGAGTGAAGGGGAGAGTGAAAGTGAGAGTGAGAATGAGAGTGAGAGCGAGGAATTAGTTGGACCTGTAGAAACGACTGTGCCAGAACTATCTTTGCAAAGCACAAAAGGAACAGGGACAGCGCTGCCTTCGGATACCTTATCGGAAATGAACACGGGCTTTGGTGCTGATTTCAGTGGGGTGAAAATCCATACCGACACGCAAGCAGAAACGATGAATCAATCGATAGGTGCACAGGCGTTTACGCATGAAAAAGACATTTATTTCAATTCCAATAAATTTGCTCCCGACACAAAGGAAGGAAAAACGCTTCTCGCACATGAATTGGCACATACGATTCAGCA